>NZ_LT608326.1:0-300000 GCF_900095705.1 Fusobacterium massiliense
TCATCCTGAGCCAGGATCAAACTCTTCGTTCAATCTTTTTAAAGCTCATTTGCTTTTTTGTTTACACCAAATTTATGGTTGCTTTTTGTCTTTTCTCTATTCTGTTGTTAATGTCCTTTGTCATATCGACATCGGTTATGATATCATCTTTCAAAAACTTTGTCAACTACTTTTTTTCTTTTTTAATCATTTTTTATTATTTTTTTATTTTTTATTTCTTTTCCTTATCATTTCCAATTAATAATTCAATATAATATTTTATTATTTTTTAATAATTATCTAAAATATAAATATTTTAAATAAATTTTATCAATAACTATATGTATATAATTTTATAAATAAATTCTGGTATCAGAGAATAATTTTTAATATTTAAATTTAATTTTATATTTTTCTATAAATAAAGTCTCTTGATAGCCATATGAATTCTACGAGCTTAACGAGCACAGACTCTTCAAACTAATACGGACATCATTTTTTTATTTAATTTTATACTTTCCTATAGAATAAATAGAAAACTGCACCTTCAATCTTATGTCTAAGATTTTGAGTGCAGTTTAATATTAAACTTTACAATAATTTCTTGATAATTTAATCTGCTTATTTTTTAATATAATCCACTTACTCCATCTTCTAAATCTATTAGTATATTTTTCATTTGAGTATAGTGATCAAGTATGACTTTGTGAGTTTCTCTACCTATACCGGATTTTTTATATCCTCCAAATGGAGCATGTTCCGGAATTTGATTGTAAGTGTTTACCCAAACTCTTCCTGTTTCAATAGCTCTTGCCATATTTAAAGCTCTATTAATATTTTTTGTAAATACTGCTCCTCCAAGACCATATTCACTATCATTAGCCATAGCTATTACTTCTTCATCTGTCTTAAATTTAATTACAACAGCTAGTGGACCAAACACTTCTTCTTGTGAGATACGGCAAGCATTGTTTACATTTGCAACTAAAGTAGGTCTTACAAAATTCCCTTTTTCACAACCATTTTCAGTATATTTTTCTCCACCAGTTAAAATTATTCCACCTTCTTCTTTTGCAAGTTTAGCATAATTTAAAATAGTTCTTACTTGCTTTTCATCTATTTGGCTTCCCATAACTGTTTCAGGGTCTAATGGATTTCCTATTTTTATATTATTAAATTTTTCAACCAATCTTTTTACAAATTCGTCATAAATTCCTTCTTGTACAAAGATTCTTGAACCAGCACAACAAACTTGACCTTGATTAAATAAAATTCCAAGTTGAGCCCCTTCAAGAGCTTTTTCAATATCAGCATCATCTAAAATTATATTAGCCGATTTTCCTCCTAGTTCAAGAGTAGCCGGAATTAACTTCTCAGCAGCAGCAAGTGCTATATCTTTACCAACTGCTGTTGATCCTGTAAATGCTAACTTATCCAAATTAGGATGATTCTTTAAAAATTCTCCAGCTGTACTTCCTTTTCCGGTAATTAAATTTACAACTCCTTTTGGTAAAACTTTTTCAATTAATTCCATCAACACAATTAAACTAAGAGTAGTTGAACTAGATGGTTTAATTACAACTGTATCTCCTGCAGCAAGTGCTGGAGCAAGTTTCCAAGCTGCCATTAAGAATGGGAAGTTCCAAGGGATAATTTGTCCTACAACTCCAATAGGTTCTCTTAAAATTAAACTTAAAAACTTTTCATCTAAAACAGTAGCCTTTCCTTCATCTGCTAGAATACAACCGGCAAAATATCTAAAATGAGCTGATGCCAAAGGAATATCTACTCCCTTAGTTTCCCTTATAGGTTTTCCATTATCCATAGTTTCAACAGTAGCAAGCAAATCTTTATTAGCATCTATAATATCAGCTATTTCATTTAAAAGTTTTGCTCTTTCTTTTACTGTAGTTTTTTTCCATGTCTTAAACGCTTCTTTAGCAGCTTTTACAGCTAAATCAACATCTCCTTCAGAAGCATCTGGAAATTCAGATAACAGCTCTCCATTATATGGTGAATAAGTTTTTACTACAACTCCATTACTTGAATTTACCCACTCTCCATTTATAAACATCTTATATGATTTTTTTATTATATTTTCCATAATTTCACCTCTTAAAATATTATCAACATAAAAACTTTAGTCTTTTAGTCAATAATATTATATCATATATGTTTATTTTAGTATAGTATTTTATTCACATATTTTTATATTTCTTTTGTATACTCTTTTAAAAATTCAATTTCTTTTTTTGTTAAATAAGGACTTAATTTCTCAAAAACTTCCTTATGGTACAAATTTAATTGTTTCTTTTCTTCTTTTGTCAAAAGTGACTTTACTATTCCATCTAAGTCAATTGGAGCATAAGTTATTGTTTCAAATTCCATAAACTTACCATGCTCTGTTTCACAGCACTCTCTAACTAAAAGTTCATTTTCTATTCTTATTCCATGACTATTTTGGATATATGCTCCAGGCTCATTAGTAACTATCATTCCATTTTCTAGTCTTTGTGGATTATATTGCATTCTAATTCCATGAGGTCCTTCGTGAACATTTAAAACATGCCCTACTCCATGACCTGTTCCACATTTATAATCAATACCTACATTCCATAAGAATTGTCTTGCTAAAATATCTAAGTTTGTTCCCGTTGCACCAAATAAAAACTTTGCTCTTGTTAATGCCAACATTCCTTTCAACACTAATGTATTATCTACCCTTTTTTGTCTTGCAACTTTTCCTAAGAAAAAAGTTCTTGTAATATCAGTTGTTCCTTTTAAATAAGTTCCTCCCGAATCTAATAAATAAACTCCATCTTTTATTTGAACTTCATTTTCTTTGTTAGATTTATAATGCATCATAGCAGCATTGGCTCCAAAAGCTGAAATTGAATTGAAACTTAAATCTATAAAACCTTCTATTTTTTTTCTTAATGAATCTATTTTTTGTTCAGCAGAATATTCTGTTATTTTTTCCTTTTTATAATTATTTTTTAGCCAATACATAAATTTCACAACAGCTACTCCATCTTGTATGTGAATTTCTTTTGTATTTTTTATTTCTATTTCATTTTTATGTGATTTCAAATATGTACTAGGGTTCATTGAAGAAATTATTTCATTTTTTGATATAGCTTCGAAAATTCCATAACTTATCTTATTGAAATCCACTAAAATATTCCCCTTCAATTTCTTTATATCTTCGAAGAACATAAAGTATTCTTTTATTTCTATTTTATTATCTTTAAAATATTTATTACATTTTTTATCTAATTTAGAGTTATCTATGTATAATACTGACTTATCTTTTGAAATTATTGTAAAAGAAAGAGCAACAGGATTATTTTTTATATCCTCACCTCTAAAATTATAAATCCATGCTATATCATCTAAAGTAGTTACTATATTATAGTCTGCATTCTTACTTGAAATAATATCTCTAAGTTCTTGAATTTTATCATTGTATGACTTCCCACTATACTTATCTTCCAATATAAAAATTTTTCCATTTGGAAGGCTTTTTCTGTCTTCCCAAACTTCTGCCAACAAATCAAAATCAACAATTTTTAATTTTTTTTGACTCACAATTTCATTTACATCTGAATATGTCACGATTTTAGCATCTATACCCAATTTAGAATTTTCTTTCAATTTTGACAAAATATATTCTTTATAACTTGGAACACCTATATTGCCTTGTTTAAATAATTTTATTCCACTTCCAGCTAATTGTTTTTCAGCTTGAATATGATATCTGCCATCTGTCCACAAACAAGCTTCATCTTTAAATATTACTAAAGTTCCAGCTGAACCTGTAAAACCAGATAAATATTCTCTTCCTTTAAAATATATATCTATATACTCACTTTCATGATAATCTGAACTTGTAACAATATAAGCATCCGCTTTATATTTCTCTAAAATTTCTTGTGCTTTTTTTATTCTATTTAAAATTTTCATACAATCCTCCTTCTATTTTTTATTTTATAGGAAAGTAGTCTCCGACGTCCGTATTACTCTGAAGAGTATTTCGGTGAGCTTGGAAGAGTCATACGGCTATTAGGAGACTTTATTTATATTCATAATTAATATATTTCCTCTGTCTCATTAAAATTCTATATTTCTTTGAATTAATTGTATAGCAAATTTATTTAAAAAGCAATCTTTCTAAAGAAAAGTATTGAAAAAAAATAGAATAGTGTTAAAATAAATACAATACAAATTAAATTTAAGTTAAGGGGATAAAAAATGAATAAAATTAATATTGTTTATTATAGTTTTACCGGAAATACTTTAAGAATGGTTAAAGCTTTTGAAAAAGGACTTCAAGAAGCAGGAGTAGATTTTAAAAGTTATAGTATTGTTGAATTAAAAGATGACAATTTAGCATTTGACTGTGAAATACTAGCTTTAGCTTCTCCAGCTAACCAAACTGAAGAAATAGAAAAAAATTATTTCCAACCTTTTATGCAAAGAAATTCTGAAAAATTTAAGAATAAAAAACTTTATTTGTTTGGTACATTTGGTTGGGGAAGTGGTAAATTTATGGCTAAATGGATAAAACAAGTTGAAGAGCTTGGAGCAAAATTAGTTGAACTGCCTATGGCTTGTAAAGGTAGCCCAAATGCTGAAACAAAAGAGAAATTAGAAAATATGGCAAAGAAAATAGTTACAACTGAATAAACTAATTAAATTTTAATTTTTTTAAATTTACAATAAAACCATATCTAATAAACTATAGTGAACTGTATCTAAATTCTTCGACATAAGAATGGAAGTGCAGTTTTTTTACTCTATAAGAAAGTATAAATTTAGTCTCTGACGTCCGTATTAGTTCGAAGAGCCTGTGTTTATTGAGCTCGTAGAACTCATACGACTGTCAAGAGACTTTTTTTATTTTTCTATATATCTTTTTATATATTTATGATAAAATATACAATTGTAATATTATTTTAATTATCAAGCAATAAATTTTAATAAAATAAAAATAATTAAGGGAATTTGAAAGGATACAAAAAATGTTAGATTTGGAAAAAATCATTGTGATTGGGACGTCATATGAAAATCTTTCTCTTTTAGAGAGAGAAAACTTTATGAAAACTCGTCCAAAATATATCATAGAAGATTTTTTTAAGAATAAAAAAATAAATGGTTATGTTAATCTTTCTACTTGTTTGAGAACAGAGTTTTATTTGGAACTAAACTCTGAAATTAATGTGGATGATATTAAGAAAAATTTTTCTGTAGAGATGAAAATAAAGACTGGAATGGAAGCAATTGAATACTTGTTTAAAGTCGGTTGTGGATACTACTCAATAATAAAAGGGGAAGATCAAATACTTGCTCAGGTGAAATCTGCTCATACTGAAGCCTTAGAGAAAAACCACAGCTCTAAATTTTTAAATATTATTTTTAATAAAGCCATAGAACTTGGAAAAAAATTTAGAACAGAAAGTTCCATAGCTCATAATGCTTTATCTTTAGAAGCTATTTCTCTAAAATTTATAAAATCTAAATTTGATAATATTGAAGATAAAAACATTTTTATTTTAGGTATCGGTGATTTAGCTCAGGATGTTCTAGCACTTATGGTTAAAGAAAAACTTAAAAACATTTACATAACAAATAGAACTTACCACACAGCAGAAAAGATAAAAGAAAAATATGATATCCTAAATGTAGTAGATTATAAAGAGAAATATGATTCTATGAAATATGCAGATATAATAATTAGTGCTACTTCTGCACCTCATATAGTGGTTGAATACGATAAATTTATCAAAAATATGGTAGAAAATAGAAAATATCTTTTCTTAGATTTAGCTGTTCCTAGAGATGTTGATATAAGACT
Organism: Fusobacterium massiliense; assembly: GCF_900095705.1. Lineage (NCBI taxonomy): Bacteria > Fusobacteriati > Fusobacteriota > Fusobacteriia > Fusobacteriales > Fusobacteriaceae > Fusobacterium > Fusobacterium massiliense. The sequence goes on from NZ_LT608326.1 coordinate 5,834, forward strand.
TGCTGAAGATTTTGAAAACATAGATATTTTTAATCTTGACGATATTTGGGAAGTATATAATCAAAACTCTATGAATAGAGATAAACTTTTGGAAGATTATTTGTATTTAATAGATGAACAAAAAGAAAAATTAATGAAATCTTTAAGTTTTTATGAAAAATAGTTCAGAAAGGGAAAAAATGAAAAAAAATATAGTTATCGGAACTAGAGGAAGTATACTTGCTCTTGCACAAGCAGAACTTGTAAAAAATATGTTATCAGAAAAATTTTCAAATATAAATTTTGAAATTAAAAAAATAGTTACAAGTGGAGATAAAGATTTAAAATCGAATTGGGAAAACAGTGATGTTTCTTTAAAAAGTTTTTTTACAAAAGAAATTGAACACGAATTATTAAATGGAGATATAGATATAGCAGTCCATTCTATGAAAGATATGCCTGCTGTTTCTCCAAAAGGCTTAATTTGTGGAGCTATTCCAGATAGAGAAGATGCAAGAGATGTACTTGTAACTAAGGGAGACTTTTTAGTAACTTTACCTAAAGGAGCTAAAGTTGGTACAAGTTCTCTAAGAAGAGCCATGAATTTAAAAGCTGTTAGACCTGATTTTGAAATCAAACATTTGAGAGGTAATATTCACACAAGATTAAATAAACTTGAAACTGAAGATTACGATGCTATTGTTCTTGCTGCTGCCGGTTTAAAAAGAGTAGGCTTAACAGATAAAATAAGTGAATACTTAAATGGAGAGGTTTTCCCTCCAGCTCCAGCTCAAGGTGTTTTATACATTCAATGTAGAGAAAATGATGAAGAAGTAAAAAATATTTTAAAAACAATCCATAATGAAGATATAGCTAAAATTGTTGAAATTGAAAGAGAGTTTTCTAAAATTTTTGATGGTGGTTGCCACACACCGATGGGATGTTATTCTCAAATTGATGGTGATAAAATTAAATTTACTGCTGTTTATTCTGATGAAGGAAAACAAATAAAAGCTGTAATAGAAGATAGTTTAGAAAAAGGAAAAGAAATTGCACATATGGCGGCTGATGAAATAAAATCTAAGATTACAAAAGGAAAGGTACAGTAATATAAAGGGGATAGAATGAAAAAAGGAAAAGCATATATCATTGGAGCAGGTCCAGGAGATTTTGAACTTTTAACAATAAAAGCAAAAAGAATTATTGAAAATTCAGATTGCATCGTATATGACAGATTAATTAGTGAAGATATACTAAAACTTGCTAAAAAAGATGCAGAGCTTATATATCTAGGAAAAGGAAATACAGAAGGTGGACTTATTCAAGATGAAATAAATGAAACCTTAGTGAAGAAATGTTTAGATGGTAAGAATGTTGCAAGAGTAAAAGGTGGAGATCCTTTTGTTTTCGGTAGAGGTGGAGAAGAAATTGAAGCCTTAGTTAAAAATGAAATAGATTTTGAAGTTATACCTGGAATAACATCTTCTATATCTGTTCCAGCTTATGCAGGAATACCTGTTACTCATAGAGGTCTTGCAAGATCTTTTCATGTATTTACTGGACATACTATGGAAAATGGAAAATGGCATAATTTTGAGAATATTGCTAAATTAGAAGGAACTCTTGTATTTTTAATGGGTGTTAAAAATTTAGACTTAATAGTCGGAGATTTAATAAAATTTGGAAAAAATTCCAAAACTCCTGTTGCTATTATAGAAAAAGGAGCAACTAAAAATCAAAGAGTTACAGTTGGAACATTAGAAAATATCTTAGAACTTGTTGAAAAAAACAAAATACTTCCTCCAGCAATTACAATAATTGGGGAAGTTGTTGAACTAAGAGAAAATTTCAAATGGTTTAAAAATGATATATTAGCTAAAAAGATTTTAGTTACTAGAGATAAAAAACAAGCTAAGGAAATGTCTGACAATATTTCTAAAAGAGGAGCTATTCCTGTTGAATTACCTTTTATAGAGATAGAAAATTTAAAAATTGATTTAGAATCTTTAAAAAAATATAAAGCTATCCTATTTAATTCTCCTAATGGAGTTAATGCATTTTTTGAAAATTTAAAAGATATTAGAATTTTATCAAATATAAAAATAGGAGCTGTTGGGGTTAAAACAAAGGAAGTTCTAGAAAATTATAAAATCATTCCTGATTTTATTCCAGAAGAATACTTAGTTGATAGATTAGCAGAAGAAGTTGTTAAATTTACAAATGAAAATGATAATATTTTAATAGTTACTTCTGATATTTCTCCTTGTAATATAGAAAAATATAATTCTTTGTACAAAAGAAATTATGAAAAAGTTGTAGCTTACAACACAAAAAAAATAAAAGTGGATAGAGAAAAAATTATTGAAGCTTTAAAAGATATCGATATCATAACTTTTTTAAGTTCATCAACAGTAGAAGCTTTTTATGAAAGCCTAGATGGAGATTTCTTTATTTTAGGAGATAAAAAAATAGCTTCCATTGGTCCTATGACAAGTGAAACTATAAAAAGATTGGGTATGAAAGTTTCTTATGAAGCTGAAAAATATACAGCTGATGGTTTATTAGATATTATTTTTAAATAATATCAAAATGGGGGAAAAATGTTTATAAGAACAAGAAGACTTAGAAGAAATAAATTAACAAGAGAATTAGTTAAAAATATAAGTATAGAACTAAACTCTCTTATTTATCCGTTATTTGTATGTGATGGAGAAAATATAAAATCGGAAATCGAATCTATGCCAAAACAATATAGATACTCTCTGGATAGATTAAATGAAGAATTAGATGAACTTTTATCTTTAGGTATAAATAATATTTTACTTTTTGGAATACCTAATATAAAAGATGAAGTTGGTAGTCAAGGCTATTCTGAAAATGGAATTGTTCAAAGAGCTATAAGACAAATAAGAAAAGATTATAAAGATAAATTTTTAATAATTACTGATGTATGTATGTGTGAATACACTAGTCATGGACATTGTGGAATTTTACATGAGCACGATGTTGAAAATGATATTACTTTAGAGTATATTTCAAAGATAGCTTTATCTCATGCAAAAGCCGGTGCTGATATTATAGCTCCTTCTGATATGATGGATGGAAGAATTGAAGCAATTAGAAAAACTTTAGATGAAAATAATTTTAAAGATATTCCAATTATGGCTTACAGTGTAAAATACTCTTCAGCTTATTATGGACCATTTAGAGATGCAGCAGATTCTGCTCCAAGTTTTGGAGATAGAAAAACTTATCAAATGGATTTTAGAAGCACTAATAATTTCTATAGAGAAGTTGAAGCTGATACTCAAGAGGGGGCAGATTTTATTATGGTAAAACCTGCACTGGCCTATCTAGATGTCATAAAATCAGTATCTCAAATAACAACTTTACCAATAGTTGCATATAATGTTAGTGGAGAATACTCTATGGTAAAAGCTGCAGCTCAAAATGGTTGGATAGATGAAGAAAGAATTGTTATAGAAAATATGTATGCAATAAAAAGAGCGGGTGCTGATATAATAATAACTTATCATGCAAAAGATATAGCAAAATGGTTGTCAAAATAAAAGGGAAGGGATAGATGTGAAATTTACTAATTCTGTTAAATTATATAAAAAAGCTGTGGACTTAATACCTGGTGGAGTTAATAGTCCGGTTAGAGCTTTTAAATCAGTTAATAGAGAAGCTCCTATTTTTGTGAAAAAAGGAGAAGGTTGTAGAATTTGGGACGAAGATGACAACGAATATATTGACTATATTTGTTCTTGGGGTCCATTAATTTTAGGACATAACCATCCTAAAGTTATAGAAGAAGTAAAAAAAATAATAGAAAATGGAAGTTCTTATGGATTACCTACAAAATATGAAGTAGACTTAGCTGAATTAATAGTTGATATTGTCCCATCTATAGAAAAAGTTAGACTAACAACTTCAGGAACTGAAGCAACTATGTCAGCTGTAAGACTTGCCAGAGCATACACTCAAAGAAATAAAATTTTAAAATTTGAAGGTTGTTATCATGGACATTCTGATGCTTTACTTGTAAAATCTGGGTCTGGATTATTAACTGATGGATATCAAGATAGTAATGGAATTACAGACGGAGTTTTAAAAGATACCCTAACATTGCCTTTTGGAGATATAGAAAAAGTTAAGAAAATTTTAGAAAATAAAGATATTGCCTGTGTTATCGTAGAACCTATCCCAGCAAATATGGGACTCATTGAAACTCATAAGGAATTTTTACTTGAACTTAGGGAAATAACTAAGAAAACAGAAACTTTATTAATTTTTGATGAAGTTATTTCTGGGTTTAGACTTGCTTTAGGTGGTGCTCAAGAATTTTTTGGAATTACTCCAGATTTAACAACTCTTGGAAAAATAATTGGTGGTGGCTATCCTGTTGGAGCTTTTGGCGGGAAAAAAGAAATCATGGATTTAGTAGCACCAGTTGGAAGAGTTTATCATGCTGGAACACTATCAGGAAATCCTATAGCTTCAAAAGCAGGATTTGCAACACTTACATATCTAAAAGAAAATAAAAGCATTTACAAAGACTTAGAAGAAAAAACAAAATATCTAGTGAAGAATATTGAAATATTAGCAAAAAAATATTCAGTTAATATTTGTGTAAATTCAATAGGTTCACTTTTTACTATATTCTTTAATGATAAAAAAGTTGAAAATTTAGAGGATTCTTTAAAATCGAATACAGAAAATTTTTCTATTTATTTTAATACGATGTTAGAGAATGGTGTTGTTGTTCCCCCATCTCAATTTGAAGCTCATTTCTTATCTATGGCTCATAAACAAAAAGATTTAGATAAAACATTAGAAATTATTGAGAAAGCATTTAAAAATATTGGAGAAAAAAATGGTAAATAAATTTTTTCCAGTTTCAATTGATTTAAATCATAAAAATGTTCTAGTTATTGGAGCAGGGAACATAGCTTATAGAAAAATTGAAACGTTATTAAAATATAATTGTAACATAAAAGTTATAACTAAAGATATTTCAGAAAAAAATATTTTAAGTCTTTATGAAAAAAAGAAAATAGAATTAATTAATTCTAAAGCTTTTGAAGAAAAAGATTTAGAAAATGTTTTTTTAGTTGTCGCTGCAACAGATAATGAAGAAATCAATAAAAATATATCCGATTTATGTATTAAAAAAAATATTTTAGTAAATAATATAACTTCAAAAAATGATATGAATTTAAGATTTATGTCAATTTGTGAAAAAGATGATATACAAATTGCAGTTTCAGCTAATGGTAATCCTAAAAAAGCAGTTGAAATGAAAAACAAAATAAAAGAATTAATATAGTTGAAAAATATATATAAATTGTGGTATAATACTTGAGGTCCATTGTAAAATATGTGTCTCTTTGAAGCTTAATTGAATATTTATTTAATTATGTTATCTCAATTTTAATTTATTATATGTTATAAAAACATTTGGAGGTTATTTAAATGGCAAATTCAAAATCAGCTAAAAAGAGAGTATTAGTAGCAGAAAGAAATAGAGTTAGAAATCAAGCAGTTAAAACTAGAGTTAAAACTATGGCTAAAAAAGTTTTAGCAACTATTGAAGACAAAGATCTAGAAGCTGCTAAATTAGCTTTATCTGTTGCATACAAAGAATTAGATAAAGCAGTTAGTAAAGGAATTTTAAAGAAAAACACAGCTTCTAGAAAGAAAGCTAGATTAGCTGCTAAAGTAAATTCTTTATAATTTAATTTCTACTCAAACAAAAAAGGAGTTTTTAACTCCTTTTTTATTTGATAGAAAAGTATAAATTAAATGGTTATTCGTCTCTGACGTCCGTATTAGTTCGAAGAGCCTGTGTTTATTGAGCTCGTAGAACTCATACGGCTATCAAAAGACTTTTTTATTCAATAGAAAAGTATAAATTTAAATTTTAGAAAATATACCCTATATTAAATCCTATGCTTCTATTCTTATTACTTCTTCTATATTTTAATGATGTTGAAATTCCATTCAAGTTCTTATAATCTATTTTTATAACTTCTGAAAGCATATTTTTTCTATTATAATTTTTTAGTTCAAATTCATTTGTTCCACCAACAAAAGTCGCTTTTGAATTTTCTAAATCCTTAGCTATAGAATAGTCTATCCCACCTGAAACTGTAAATTGATGTCTATCTTTTATAAATTTCTTACTAACATCTATTCCAGTATTTGTTTCAAAATATGGTTGAATTTTCTTCTTAATTTTTATATCTTCATTCTTTGCTACTGTTTCTTTTTGCTCTACTCTTGTTGCTAATAACGAAATTTGAGGTTTTATACTCCAATTATTCATTAATTTTAAATCATATTCTAATTTTGAATAGAATGATTCTAAGTTTAATGCTTTATAATCCTTTGGTTTTACGCTTCCATAAGATAATGAATTTTGCCAAACTAAATTATTAGCCTTAAATAGTATATCTCCACCAATAAAAGTTGATTGTATTTTAACATCTTCAAAACTTCTTAACTTTCCGTTAGCTCCCCCTAAATTAACTCCTATATTTATATTTTCTGTTAATCCATAATTTAATTTTGCTATCATTCCATTTGAGCTATAGCTATTATCTGAGTTATAGTTTCTTTTAATATTATAATTTTCTGCTTCAACTTTTATTTTATTTTTTTCTAAAAATTCTACATTATTAGCTCTATGATAAGCTAAAGCACTATCAACTCCTAATTCTTTAAAATAAATTATTGGGTTATTATTTGTCACATTATATAAATAATTTACAAATAATTCTTTTGATTTTTTATACTCTTTTAAATAGTCAAAAGAGTTTCCTTTTAAATCATTAATATATGCATTTAGAGCTCCATTTGAATATTTTTCTAAATTTCCTAATCTTGGATCCACAAAGAAATTATCTTCTTTATTATTTCCTTTGTTATCTGTATTAGTTACTTCTGTTTTTTGGAGTTGAGTATTTGTTTCCTTCTTGTCGACTTCTGTTTTTTGAGGTTGAGTATTTGTTTCCTTCTTGTCGATTTCTGTTTTTTGAGGTTGAGTATTTGTTTCCTTCTTGTCGACTTCTGTTTTTTGAGGTTGAGTATTTGTTTCTTTCTTGTCGACTTCTATTTTTTCAGGATTAGAGTCTACTAAATTTTCATTTTTTTCTCCTCTAAACTCAAAACCAAGTATATCTTTTTCTTTCCCAATTTGGACTTCATCTCCTATAGGATTTAATTCAACTTTCTTTTTACCCTTAACTTCTACAAAAAGATCTTTATCTGCTAAATCTGCAAAAGGTTGATTTTTTTTATCTATAAAAGTATAAGTTAATTTACTGTCATCTGAAATTTTAATCTTTTTAACCCCTGTAATCTTAGAATTTATTCCTATCTCTGTATTTTTATTTACATCAATTTCATTGACATTTTCTAAAGTAGAATTAAAAATTATTCCATTGGTGCTTTCTCTATTTTCATAAGAATTTTCTTCACTTGCTGTTCTCAAACTTAATAAATTTGCAACACTTGATTTTTTATTATTTTTAAGTTCTCCAAATACTAATTTATTTTCTCCAGCTCCTAAATCAACATTTCCGTTTAATATTATATTATCTGAAATAACTATTGTGTCATTTCCTTCAGCTAAGTTAATTTTTCCATTAATTATATTACCTGATCCTAATTTTACAATATCATCTTCTGCACTTCCTTTTATAGCATAAGTATCCCCAAAGCCATTTGTATTTACTATACTATTTTCTACTTTAACTACACCTGCCTTATCAAAAGCTATTGCAGTTTTAAATGCATTAATAGTAGTATTTTTTATTGATTTATCTTCTTCATTATTAATTTTTATAAGTCCATTATTACCTACACCATTAATAATTTTATTTTCAATATTTCCACTCTCTTCGTAAGATCCATCTAAAGACAATATATTTTCAATAGTTTTTCCATCATATTTAGTCTTTTTGTTTTCTCCTATTACTTTTCTAGCTTCTCCTTTTCTATCCAAAATAACAAATATTCCATCGTTAGTATAGTGTTTTTTATCTTCGTATATAGTTTCAAAATAATCAAAGGTTCCAATTCCTCCTTTATATCCACCTATAATTATTCTTCCTGCTAAGATACCGTAGTTTTTAACTCCACCCTTAAATCCTGATACAAAATTTGGATTTGCTATACTCTGACTATCATCTACTAATCCTTTTGACAATAAAGCAAACTCACTACCTGATATTATTCCAGTATTTTTTATTTCTGTTTCAACATTACCTTCAACTGATAATCCTGCTCCTGTATTTTGATAATTAAATCTTGAATATTTACCTTGAGAATGTCCATGATAAAGTTCTGCATAACCTGATAAAGTTCCTTCATTTAAGAAAGATCCTATTTTATTCGAACTTGCATCATTATCTTTTTGGTTATCATTTCTAGTCCCTTTTATAGAGATTCCATTTCCTGTTGCTATAATATCCCCTTCTGTGTGAATATTTGCTTTAATATGATCTACTTTTTTACTTTCTGCTAATTTCTTTTCTAATTCTTTTTCAAGTTTAGCTTTTTCTTCTTTTAAAGCAATTATTTCTGGAGTATTAGGACTTTCTAATTTCTTTTCTAAAACTTCCAAATTAGCTTGTTCTTTTTTTAGCTCTTCTCTCTTAGTAGCAACTTGGTATTTCATATAATTTATATTTTCATATTTTTTTATATAATCTTCAGCCTTTTTTATTTTTTCTTTAATAACGTCTATTTTTTTTGAAAATACTTCTAATGCTTTTGGAGATTCTTCTGGGCTATCTTTATAAGGTTCATATTCTGCTTCATAATCTTCTTTAAGTTTTTCTGCATTTTTTTTAAGTACTGCTATATCATTTTCAATTTTTTTTCTATAATCACCTGAAGAAAACCATCTTAAGTCATCTTCTTTTCTTTCAATTTCTTTTTTTATTTCTTTTTCCTTAGTCTCAAATTCTTTCTTAAGAGCATTCAAATACTCTCTTCCACCTTCTTTACGTGTATCCAATGGTATAGCATTAAACTTGGCGTCTGAGATTTCTTTATCCTTTTTGGTAATATCTTCTTTTAATTTTGCAATTTTAATAGCTTTCTCATTTTCTTTTTCATTTTCATATTTTTTCCACTCAGAATTTTCATTTTTTAAAAATTCTAATTCATCTTTTTGACTTCTCAAACTTTTAGCAAAGTTTGATTCTTTACTAATTGCATCTTTATCCTCTATGTCAATATGAAATCTTTTCTCTTTTAAATCATTATCTTGTGTACTATCATATGATTTTCCACCATAAACCACAGCTTTCCCTAAAATGTAACCTTTATTATTAATACTTTCTATTCTAGTTGTTCTCTTAGAATTACCTGAATTATAAACTGCTATTCCATTACCAGATGAAACTACATCAGCCTTTAATTCTCCGTATCCAGTTCCAGCCTTAGCATAAAGATCTCCAACCATTTTTCCTGTATTTTCTACTTCTCCTATACTTGACTCTGTTTCTTTTACTTGATTATTATTTGCATAAGTGTATACAGAAATTCCATTTGCAGAACCTTTTATATCAGCATTAGAATATTCATGAATACCTCTTGAAGTATTTTTCCCTACAACAGCACTTAATTTTCCACTTATTTCTCCATCATTTTTTATATTTCCTAAAGTAGATTTTGTTGTTGCTTTTACAAATTGATTAGAGTAAGCCGTAGTTGATACTCCATTTCCTGTTGCTAATGCTCTAATATTATTTAATGTTGCAAAATTCCCTGTAGTTGCATCAACATTTCCAGATATATGCCCATTATTTTCTATATTTCCTATAGAAGCAATATTTTCTTTATCATCAGACCAAGTATATTTATCTATTGTTGTTAAATATACCATATTAGATATTCCATTTCCTGTTGCTGTTGAATTTATTGTTCTCCATTGTGGAGACATTGCTTTATTTTCTCCAAAAGCTATAGAATCAGGCTTTACATAGCCCTCTTTTGTTTTTAACACAGCTTTTCCTTTTATTTGGCCATTATTTCTTACATTTTCAATAGCAAACTTATTATTTTTACCATATATATCTGCTTCATCTACTTTTTTATCAATAGGACTTTTTTCAGTATTTCCAGAACTTAAAAGTTTAGCAGTCGATACAGATCTAAAGCTTGCTCTTCCTCTTGAACTTGCTCCTCCTATTGCATCTACTTTTCCACTATCTCCAGATGCTCCTGTTGCTGTTTCTCCAAAATCTACAAGTGATAAGCCTGATACTCCATTTCCACTTGAATATACTTCTTCTATTCCACCAAATGTAGGTGTATTTCCAGCTATAAGATTAACAGTTCCTGAAATATGCCCTTCATTCTCTAATTTTTCTATTTTTTTTGACACTCCATTTTTATTACTGTATGGAGAATATCCTACTCCAGATACTCCATTCCCTTGAGATGTTGATATAACTTCCCCTATTCTTGTTTTATCATTTTTTGTATCATCTTCAGCTTCAAAAATAACTTTTCCTTGAATTTTTCCTTTATTAAGTATTTTTCCGTTTCTTTGAAAGACAACTGCATTTCCGGATTTTGCAAATATTCCTATAATTCCACTATTTATTGAATCTTTTTTTAATTTTTCTATTTTTTCCTTTTTTTCTGTTTTAGAAATAACAAAATCTTCTGAATAAATAGTGCTTGAAATAAACAAAGCTAAAATTGTTAAGATTTTTTTATTATTAGACATCACTATACAAATACTCCTTTCTCTTGTTCTTATAAACATTATACTTATAAATATTTTCTTTGTCAAAATATATGATTAATTATATATTTATTAAAATAATATTTGGTAACCTTAATATAATTTAAATTCTATATTTTTAGTAATTCAAAAAATTTATTAGATTTTTACTAAATCATTGACAATTTCAGACACTATTTTTGGCTAGTTAAATTTATAAATAAAATCTCTGACGTCCGTATTAGTTCGAAAAGCTTGTGTTTATAACTCATACGGTTATCACAAGAGACTAATTTTCGCTTTTAAATTTATGTTTTCCTTATAAATTAAATAAAGTCTCCTGACAGCCGTATGACTCTTCCGAGCTCACCAAAATGCTCTCCAGAGTAATACGGACGTCGGAGACTAATTTTCATTTTATACTTTCCTATAGAATAAAAAAAAAGGATTACTAATAGTAATCCTTTTTTTTATTAATTTAAAACTTAAATTGTAGTAATTTCTTTTTCTTTTTTAGCAAATAAATCATCAATTTCTTTAACATATTTATCAGTTAAAGCTTGTACACGAGTTTCTTCTTTCTTTAATTCATCTTCAGATATAGGATTTTCCTTATCTTTTTCTAATTTTTTAAGATGATTATTTATATCTTTTCTTATATTTCTTACAGCAACTTTTCCTTGTTCAGCTTCATTCTTAGCTAATTTAACATATTCTTTTCTTCTATCTGCTGTAAGTTCTGGTAATACAAGTCTTATTACTCTACCATCATTATTAGGAGTCATTCCTAAATTTGCAGCAAGTAATACCTTTTCAATTTTAGAAATTAAAGATTTATCCCAAGGATCTATTACTAAAAGTCTCGCTTCTGGAGCAGATACAGACCCTATTTGATTTAATGGAACTTCACTTCCATAATTTTCTACTTTTATACCATCAAGCATAGCAACATTTGCTCTTCCAGCTCTTATTGCAGTAAATTTTTCTTTTATTGCTTCAATAGTTTTTAACATTTTTTCTTCACATTCTTTAACAAGTATCTCACTTGCCATACTCATAATTACCTCCCGGATTATCTCTATCTAGTATTTTATTATATCATCTATTCAGCAACCACAATAGTTCCTATTTTTTCTCCCATAATTACCTTTTTAAGATTTCCTTCAGTTAATGAATCAAATACAATAATAGGTAATTTATTTTCTCTACACAAAGAAATAGCTGTTGCATCCATAACCTTTAAATCTTTTGCCAAAACTTCATTATATGTAACTGTTTCATATTTTTTAGCATCTTTAAATTTTACTGGATCTTTATCATAAATACCGTCAACTTTTGTAGCTTTTATAACTACATCAGTGTTCATTTCAATAGCTCTTAAAGCTGCTGCTGTATCTGTTGTGAAATATGGATTCCCAGTTCCCGCTCCAAATATAACTACTCTTCCCTTTTCTAAGTGTCTTTGTGCTTTTCTTTTTATAAATGGCTCAGCTATTTTTGGCATTTCAATAGCTGTTTGTACTCTTGTTTGTACTCCTAATTTTTCTATTGAATTTTGAAGAGCTAAAGAATTTATAACAGTAGCTAACATACCCATATGGTCTCCTGTAACTCTATCTACTCCTTGAGCAGCTCCAGAAATTCCTCTAAATATATTTCCTCCACCTATAACAATAGAAACTTCAACACCTAAATCTGCAATTTCTTTAATTTGCTTTGCATACGAGGCTATAACTTCCGATGATATACCAAATTCTTGTTCTCCCATTAAAGCTTCACCACTTAATTTTAATAAAATTCTTTTATAAAACGGGGTTCCCATATTTCCTCCTATATATTTTAAAATAAATAAAGTCTCTTGACAGCCGTATGAGTTCTACGAGCTCAATGAACATAGGCTCTTCAACTAATACAGACGTCAGAGACTAACTTTTATTATTTAATTTTATACTTTCCTATAGATTGAAAAAATAGAGGATGCAAGTTGCATCCTCTCATTAATTAAGATTAACCTTTGATTTGAGCAGCAACTTCTGCAGCGAAATCTTCTTCTTTCTTTTCTATTCCGTCTCCAACTTTAAATCTTTCAAATCCAAGAACTTTAATATCTCCTGCATATTGAGCAACAGTTTCTTTGTTTTCTGCTCTTACATAAATTTGGTCTACTAAACAATTTTCTTCATAGAATTTATTCATTTTTCCAATTAATATTTTTTCTATTATATTAGCTGGTTTTCCTTCTTCTTCTAATTGTTTTCTAGCTATTTCTTTTTCGTGTTCTAAATCATTAGCTGTAACTTGTGCTTCTGATAAATATTTAGGATCCATAGCTGCAACGTGCATTGCTATATTTTTAGCTTTTTCTAGATTAGCTTCGTTTGCTTCTCCAGACATTTCAACTACAACTCCTAATTTTCCACCCAAGTGGCTGTATGTTTGTACGAAACCGTCTTTAGCTTCTACAACAGCTAATCTTCTTAAACTCATGTTTTCTCCGATTTTAGCTATTAAATCTGTTAAAGCTTCAGATACTTTCTTACCACCATCTAATTGAGCTTCATTTAATTCTTCTAATGTATGAATATTTTTTTCTAAAGAAATTTTAACTAATTTTCTTCCAAAATCTTTAAATTCTTCATTTTTAGCAACGAAATCTGTTTCAGAGTTAAACTCTAATATAACTGCCTTTTTATGATCTGCAGTTACTTCATCAAATATTAATCCTTCTGCTGCTATTCTTCCTGCTTTTTTAACAGCTTTAGCTATCCCTTTTTCTCTTAGATAGTCTATTGCTTTTTCTATATCTCCATCATGGCTTTCTAATGCTTTCTTACAATCAAGCATTCCTGCCCCTGTTCTTTCTCTTAATTCTTTTACTAAAGTAGCTGTTACTGCTGCCATTTTACTACCTCCTATATTTTTATATACTTCTATATATTATTATTCAGCTGATCCTTCTTCAACAGAAACTTCTTCTGATTGAGGTTCTACTACTTCTTTACCTTGATTTCCTTCAACTATTGCATTAGCTATAACAGATGTAACTAATTTTACTGATCTTATAGCATCATCATTTGCTGGAATTGGGTAAGTTATTAAATCTGGATCTACATTTGTATCTATCATAGCAAATACAGGAATTCCTAATAAGTGAGCTTCAGTTACAGATAATTCTTCCATTTTTACGTCTACTACATATATTGCATCTGGAGCTTTTTCCATATCTCTTATTCCTGATAAGTTTTTAGAAAGTTTAGATAATTCTTTTCTAAATTCTGCTGCTTCTTTTTTAGTGTAATCAGAATCTAAAGTTCCATCTGCATCCATTCTTTCTAATTCTTTCATTCTTTCAATTCTCTTTTTAATTGTAGAGAAGTTTGTTAACATTCCACCTAGCCATCTACTATTTACATAGTACATTCCAGATCTTTCAGCTTGTTCTTTTATAGCTTCTTGAGCTTGTTTCTTTGTTCCAACAAATAAAACTTTTCCTCCGTTTTCAGCTATTTTTCTCATTTCTTCGTATGCTTCTTCTATTTTCTTTAAAGATTTGTGTAAATCAATTACATGAATACCATTTCTTTCTGTGAAAATATACTTTTTCATTTTTGGATTCCATCTTTTTGCTTGATGCCCAAAGTGAACTCCTGCTTCTAATAATTGTTTCATTGATACAACTGACATTTTTTTCCTCCTAAAATAAATTGAAATTTGGTTATACTTCCAACAATCTCAAAACTAAGCAATCTATTCAAGACCACCCTGCTTAGAAATAATTGTTGTGATTATTTAATCCATTGACAATTCTAGCATTTTTTTTAAGTTTTGTCAAATAAAAAACTATAGTACTGCTTGATTTTTACAATATTTTTCTTGATATTTTTTCTGCAATGGGATAATATAAACTTAGTTAATTATTGATATTTTTATGAGCTTTAGAAACTCAATTATATAAACTATCTAAGTTAATACGAATATCAAGCTTAATTTTTACTTTGCTATTTAATTTAATAAACAAAGCCTCTGACGTCCGTATTAGTTCGAAGAGCCTGTATTCATTGAGCTCGTAGAACTCATACGGCTATCAAGAGACTAATTTTAATATTTAAATTTATACTTTCATATAGAATCAAAAAAACGGAGGAGAATAATGACTAAAACTTATCTTATAGACTTAGATGGCACTATGTATAGTGGAAATACAAATATTGATGGTGCTCGTGAATTTATTGAATATTTAAATAACAATAACATTCCTCATATATTTCTCACTAACAATGCAACTAGAACTAAAAAACAAGCAAAAGAGCATATGCTTAATCTAGGATTTAAAAATATTAGAGAAGAGCAATTTTTTACATCAGCTATTGCTGCGGCAAAATATGTTGCTCAAAATTATTCTGAAAGAAAATGCTTTATGATAGGTGAGAGTGGACTTGAAGAAGCTCTTTTAGATGAGAATTTTGAATTTGTTGAAAATGATGCTAACTTTTTATTTGTTGGTTTAGACAAAAATGCTGATTACAAAAAATATAGCTCAGCTTTACATTGTCTTTTAAATGGTGCTACTTTTATAGCTACCAACACAGATAGACTACTTTCTAATAATGAAACTTTTGATATAGGTAATGGAGCTATTGTAAATATGCTTGAGTATTCTTCAGGAAAAACTGCTATAAAAGTTGGAAAACCTTATGAAATAATTTTAGATATTTTTTTAAAAGAAAAAAAATTAACTAAAGATCAAGTAATTTTAATAGGAGATAATCTAGAAACTGATATAAAATTAGGTTATGATGCTAAAATTGAAACTATAATGGTTTGTTCAGGTGTCCATACTGAAAAAGATATAGAAAAGTTAAAAATTTACCCTAATCGTGTTGTAAAAAATTTAAGAGAACTTATATCTAAATAAAGTCTCTTGGTCTCTTGACAGCTGTATGAGTTCTACGAGAACAATAAATACAATCTCTTCGAACTAATACGGATATCAGAGACTAATTTTCATTATTTATTTTTATACTTTCCTATAGAGTAAAAAAACACACAGTTAAAATTATACTGTGTGTTTTTTTATTTTGGCATTCAATAAGCCGGGTTTTGTATTTGTTAATTATTTTTCTCGAATTATAATTACTTATAATCTCTAGCGACTTACCCTGAAAGAGAGCGAGCAACTCCTATCACTTTCCTATTTAGTCTTGCTTCAAAGGGGGTTTACCTAGCTTTTTTAGTCTCCTAAAAAACTGGTGGTCTCTTACACCACCTTTTCACCCTTACCATAATGGCGGTTTATTTTCTGTGGCACTTTCCTTAAAGTTTCCTTTAGTAGCCGTTAGCTACCCTTTTGCTCTGTGAAGCCCGGACTTTCCTCTGTAAAATACAGCAATTAACTCGAATACCATTACTCATTCTACCTAATCATTTTTTTCATTAGAATCTCTTTTGTTAGCTCTTTTTTCTTCATATACAGTATAACCTTTATATCCAATTCCTACAAGTACCATTATTAATAAAATTGGCCATATAGAAACATCTTTCCCATCTTTTTGCTCTTTAGTCATTGTCATCTGATTTAAAGGATCTATATTAACTTCTTGTAAAATTGCTGTTGCACCATCAAGTATAGTTAATATATACTTTGTATATTCTTTTCTTTCAAGCAAGATTGCAGTTTCATTTAGCAAATTATTCATCTCTTCTTGATAATCATCAACATCTATATCCTTACTGAAAGAGACTTCAACATTATATTTTTCATCATTAGATTTTTTTAAATTCAAAATTAAAGCTCTCTCCGGATCTGAAACTACAAAACTTTCCTCCATGTATAATGTATTCACAAAGACTGTAACATCTTTCTCTTTTTTTATTTGTTCTATTTTTTCATTAATTTCTTTCTTATCATCATCTTTTAATAAATTCAAATTGTCATTAACATTTGCTAAAGATAAAATTGAAATTAATAAAAATAGAAATATTGCTAATATTTTTTTCATAATCTCTCCATTTATAAAAATTTAAACACTGGCTCACTATTAAAAACTATAAAATTCAATCCAGTTGCTTTCAATTCTTTGACTAAAATATCAGAAAAAAAGTTTTCACTTTCATAATGTCCAAAATCTATAACACTTAAACCAGCTTCTTTTGCATCTAAAGCATCATGATAAGAAACATCTCCGGTTATAAATAAATCAATATTTTCTTTTTTAGCCTTTCTCCAATAACTCATAGCTGAACCATTGATTAAGACAACTTTTTTTATCTCTGTATCTAAATCATTTGTAATCACTCTCAAATTTGAAATACCTAATTTTTCTTTTACAAAATCTGAATATTTTAATAACGATATTGGTGTTTTTAGTTTAAAAACTCTTCCTATTCCACAATTTTTTTCTTTATCCAAATCTAGAATTTTACTCTCTTCAATTTCTAATTTTTTTAAAACATAGTCATTCAACCCATCAATCGTAGAATCTAAATTTGTATGAATACTATAAACATTTATATCATTTTTTATTAAAGCTCTTATTTTTTTACCTAAAACAGTTTGCTCATTTATTTCCTTTATAGCTTTAAATATAATAGGATGATGAGTAATAATCATATCAACTTTTTCTTTTATTGCATTATCTATGACTTCTAAAGTTGCATCTATAGAAAACTGAATTTTTTGGACTTCTTTGTCGTAATCTCCTATTAAAAGTCCGATATTATCCCAGTCTTCAGCATTTTCTCTAGGGAATTTTTTTTCAATTATTTTTATAATTTCTCTAGTTTTCATAGTTCAACTCTTTCATCTACAACCGATAATTTGAAAAGTCCATCTTTTAAAAGATTATCAAGTTCTTCTTGTTTCATATTCATGATTTTTTGAACTTCTAAAATATCTCTTTTTCTATGTCCATCTAAACCAAAGTATAGTGTCAAAGCCTGTATTTCTCTTTCCCTTAATCTATATTTTATGTTAGAATAATCAAAAAGATTTTCAACTGTTTTTTCAAGTTTTCTCATTTCTTCAATCTTTTTTTCTTCATTTTCTTTTTCAAGTTTTCTCAACTCATCTGACTTACTTTTATCTTTTAAAGATACTTTAGAATGTCCACTTTTATCTATTTCACTTTCAGCAAAATTTTTATATCCAGCTTTTCTATAATTAGCATAGTCATCAATGTAATTAAACATTTCTCTAACTATGAAATAGTCTTTATATTTTTTAAAATCCTTATCATCATCAAATAAACTATCAGCTGTCATCATTCCTATAAAACCTTCTTGAGTTAAATCGGTGTATGATATTCCATCTTTCAACATATGTAGCCCTATTTCATAAACTTTTTTTAAATTTTTTTCAACCCTTGTTCCACAGCAATCGTCAACACCACAATCATGTTCACAAGTGCAAATGTCATCTTTTAAATTCTCCAAAGTTTCTGTTATTAATAAATCTATATACTCATATTCTATTTCTTCTTCTGTTAATTTTCTACCTTTTTGAATAGGATATAATTCCAAATTTTTAGAATGTTCTAAAACATATTTTTTCAATTCTTCAATATCTATATCTCTATTTTTTTGTAAAAAATTTTCAAACTCTAAAATTTTCAAAATACTCCTCCTAATTATTAATCCACCTTAAAGTCTTCTAGTTTTTTCTTTCTACTTGGGTGTCTTAATTTTCTAATAGCTTTTACTTCTATTTGTCTTATTCTTTCTCTAGTAACATTGAATATTTTCCCAACTTCTTCTAAAGTTTTTGGTGAGCTATCATCTAATCCAAATCTAAGTCTTAATACTTTTTCTTCTCTTTGACTTAAAGTTTTTAACACACTATCCAACTCTTCTCTAAGTATAGCTCTATTAGTTGCTTCATATGGACTTGTTGTTTTTTGATCTTCAACAAAATCTCCAAGCTCACTATCTTCTTCACTTCCAACTGGAGTTTCTAAAGATATAGGTTCCTGGTTCATTTCTTGTATTGCTTTAATTTTTTCAACTTCCATATTTAATCTTTCAGCTAATATTTCAGGAGTAGCATCTTTCCCAGTTTCTTGTAAATAAATTCTTGATTCTTTCTTTATTTTGTTTATTGTTTCTATCATATGAACAGGTATTCTTATTGTTCTACCTTGATCTGCTATTGCTCTTGTTATAGCTTGTCTTATCCACCAAGTTGCATATGTTGAAAACTTATACCCTTTTGTATATTCAAACTTTTCAACTGCTTTCATCAAACCAATATTACCTTCTTGAATTAAATCAAGAAGTTTTAATCCTCTATTTGTATGTTTTTTAGCAATACTTACGACTAATCTTAAATTCGCTTCTGTTAGTTGATTTTTTGCATACTCATCTCCATCATAAGCCCTTTTTGCAAACTCCAATTCTTGTTCATGTGATAACAATGGAACTTGTCCTATTTCCCTCAAATACATTTTTATAGGTTCATCAACTTTTGTACTTCCACCTAAATTTAAAAGTTTTTCATCAGTAAGTTCATCTTCACTTATATCTTCAACATAGTCTGGGTTAAACTCATCATCAAAAAAATGTTCTGTATCTTCATCAACCTTATCTTCATCTTCTTCTTCTTCATCAAGTATATCATCTTCATGTTCTATATAATCATCTGAATCTTTATGTTCTTCTTCGTGTTCATCAAATTCATCTAATTCTTCTTCTTCATCCTCTTCTTCAAGTTGACTTTTACTTACAATTTTTCCACCAGTTTCTATTATTGTATGTATAAGTTTTTCTATTTTTTCAATAGGAAAGTCATCTTTTAATTCTTCATTAATTTCTTCATAAGTTATCTTATCCTCTTTTGCTTTGTTAATTAATGCACGAACTTTTTCTTTCTTTAATAATTCTTTCATGCTACCTCCCTTAAATAACTTTAAACTTTAATTTTCTTGAAAAAGATATTTATATTTTTCAAAAATTATCACTAACTCATCAAAACTCATATTAGTTCTTACTTTTTTTACATTTTTTTTCCCAACTCTTCTGTTTTCTTCCACAAAGACAAAATTTATCTCGTCAAAAAAAAGATTCCAATTATGTTTTCTTTGAAGACTTAAATCACCTTTTTCTATTTCTTGATCTCTTCTATTTCTAAAATAACTCTTCATGGTTTCTATATTATTTTTTTCATCTTCTATATCTCTATCGTTCTCCATAGAGCACTTTATATTTAATATTCCTAGTATATCTTCTCTTTCACTAAGGGTTAAATCATTATCTTCTTCTATAAATATATTGAAATCCTTTATTATATTATTACTACCTAAATCATTATCTTCCTTTATTTTTTTTGAAAAAAATTCAAAAACTTTTTTTAAAATAAAACCATTACTCATTTTTTCATCAAAAAACTTATAATATTTAGGTTTTAATAACAACAATTTAGATATAGCAATTTCTAAATTTTGACTTTCTCTATCTTGACTGGAAAATCTTTCTTCTTGTTTTTCTTTTCTTTTTTCCTTTTTAATTTCTTCCTGAAAATAATGTTTTGTGTTCTCTTTATTATTTTTAACAAGTTGATCAAACAAGCTTTCAAAACTAATCCCTGTCTTTGACGATAAATTTTTTAAATATGTTTCTCTTTCAATAGGATTAGCCACTACAGAAAAGAAAGGTGAAAATCTCTCTATAAAATGTTGTTTAGCTAATGGGTTTTCCAAATCATATTCGCTCGAATAAGTTTTATACAAGAAATCAAATATCTCTTGAGATTTTTTTACAACTTCTATAAATGCTTCCTTACCATTTTTCTTTAAAAACTCATCTGGGTCTTTACTTCCTTCAAATTGTAATACCCTTATATTAAATCCTTGTTCTTTTAAAATCAGGCCTGCTCTTTCTGTTGCTGAAACTCCTGCCTTATCCATATCAAAAGATAGAAAAACATTAGCTGTATATCTCTTTAATAAACTTGCTTGTTCAACAGTTAAAGCTGTTCCTAAGGGAGCAATACTTGTATCAAAATCATATAATACTCCTGAAAGGACATCCATATATCCTTCCATCAATATACAATAGTCTTTATTTTTTATAATAGGAGCTCTTTCTAATCCGTATAAGTTTTTACCTTTTTTAAATATGGGAGTATCTGGAGAATTTATATACTTAGGAATTTCCTTATTATTTTCTAATGTTCTTCCTCCAAAAGCTATTACTCTTCCATGATTTGAAAATATTGGAAAAATAATTCTATTTCTAAAAGTATCATAAATATTTCCGTTATCATTTTTCTTAATAAGACCTAAAACTAATAAATCTTCTTCTGTATAACCTTTTAAAGTTAAAAATTCATATAAATCAGACCATTTAGCTGAAGCATAACCTAGTTGATGTTCTTTTATGAGATTTGTATCAATATCTCTACTAGAAAGATAATTTAGAGCTCCCCTAGCTTCATTTTTGAATATATTTTCCATAAAAAAACGATGAGTTTCTTCCATAATCTCATAAAATTTCTCATACTCATCAACATTAGAATTGTCTTTTTGTGGCTTTATATTGACTTTATATTTTCTTGCTAACTCCTTCACAGCTTCATAAAATGGTATTTTTTTATATTTAGAATAAAATGATATTGCATTACCACCATTATTACATACAAAACATTTACAAACTCTTTTTTCTGGATTTACTGAAAAAGAAGGATTTGTATCTGCATGAAAGGGGCATAACCCTTTATAACTAGAACCTGATTTCTTTAAGTCTACAAACTCTCCAACAACATCTTGTATTGCAACTGTATCTAATAACTTATCTACATCTTCCGGTTTATAATACATCTCTCCTCCTTCTTTTTTTATAAATAGCTATATAAATTTTATAGCTTCAACAAAGATATATTTCTTATTAAGACTAACATTAAAGTTCAATTTTTCTATTATTTTTAGATTTCTCCATAGAGAATAAATAAAGTGTCCTGACAGCCGTATGACTCTTCCGAGCTCACCGAAATGCTCTCCAGAGTAATACGGACGTCAGAGACTAATTTTACTATTTAATTTTTTACTTTCCTATAGAATAAAAAGGGCTATTGCATCTATTAAAATTAAAAAATTAAAGAGTTATCTTCTCAGATTTTATTTATAAAAATCTACTTATAACAAACTATTTTTAATTTCATATTTTAAACTTCACAACAGTCCCTTTTTTAAATTATTTTTTTGTTATTATTTAAAAAGTTTTGCCATATATTCTGCAACTTTTAAATTAATATAGTCAATTTTTACTTGTTCTTTTGATTTTTCAAAATTGGCTAATTCTGGTTTCACTTCTTTAGTCTTTTGAACTAATAATATTGTATATTTAGTAGGTGTTGGTCCAAAATTATTTATTATCTTTATACTATTCAAAGGAGCTTCAAAAATAGCTTTAGCTATTTCTGGGCTATATCCAACATTAGGAATATTTCCGTCTGGAGAAACATCTTTAACTTCTATATTTTGAATAACATCTTCGTCTATTTTATCATTAAATGCTATAACTCCAGCTTCTACATCAGATTTAACTTTATTTAATTTATCCATTTTAGCCTTTATTGTACTTTCTGAAGGTTTAGTTGGAACCATTATATGAGATGCTGTCCATTTTGAATTTTTAGAATCATTTTCTCTAACAAAAATTACATGGTATCCGTATCCAGTTTTTACAACTTTCTTTACTATTGAATTACTTGGAGCATCTTTTACAGCTTCTTCAAATTCTTTTACCATCATTCCTGTTTGGAAAGTTCCTAAATCTTCATATACATATTCTCCAGTAGCTTTTAACTCATTTCCTTTTTTTTCAAAATTTTGAGTTGTTACTTCAGCCAATACTTTTTCTGCTTTTTGTTTAGATAAATTTTCATCTTCTTTAGATGGTTTTACATTTATAAATGTTAATTTTGCATCTGCAGAAGGTAAAATATCATATCTATTTTTGTATCTTTCAAAAAACTCTCTTAATTCTTTATCAGTAGGTTTTACATCTTCCCCTACTTTTTTTGATAAACCTAGCAAATACTCTTGTAATTGAGATAGCATATCTAAGTTTTCATCAACTGAAACACCTTTTTCTTTTGCAATTTTTGCTACTTTTATTTGATTAGATATTATTTGTTTAGCTTCTTTTTCAGCTTCTTCTTTAGTTGTTTTCTTTGATAACATTACTTGGATTGTAGCCTTCGCTAAATCTAAATTTGTTATAGCAAATCCTTCTTCTTCATAAGAAGTTTTTTCTACTAGAGCTTCATACTCAGGAGCCAATTCTTTTATTGTCATAGCTTTTTTAGCTTTTCCTAATTCAATTCTATATTTTTCAGCACCTTTTTCAAATTTATAGCTTTCTAGCACTTTTGCTCTATCAGCATTCACTAATGAATGAAGTGCTATGTAACTATTAAGTTCTTCATCTGTTGGATTAATATCCTTAGAGAATTGTTCAATAGTCTTTTGAATTAATAAATTTTCTTCAATTTTTTTCTTTAAAGAATCTTTAGTAAGACCTTGAACTTGAAGCATTCTTTTAAATTGTTCTTTATCTCCCATAGAAGCTTCTAATTCTTGATATTGTTTATCTATTTCTGAGCTAGGTACTTTTATTTTTAAATCTTTAGCAAGATGTAATGTTAGATTTTTTTCAATAACATCATTGAATGCAAGTATATCTATTATTGATTTATCTACACCTTCTTTATATGTGTTATTTAATTCTTGTTTTGCTCTCTCTATATCAATCTTTTGTACATAATCAGCATTTAAAAGCATTGCTTCTTGTGCTTTTTTATCAGCTCTACTTTTTCTAAAACTTTCATATCCACTGTATGCTAAAGATAATATAAAGACAACTGTTAAAACAATAATAAAAGGTTTCATTTGTTTACGAAATTTTCTAATTGACATTTTAAGATTCCTCACTTTTAATTTTCATTATTTTATATCTAAACCATATTTTCTAATTTTTTCATATAAAGTTGTTCTTCCTATACCAAGTATTTTAGAAGTTTCTTGCTTATTCCATCTAGTTTTTTGAAGAGCTATAGCTATAACAACTCTTTCAACTTCTTCTAAACTATATATTTCTTGTTCTAAGATTTCTTTTAATGGTCCTACCCCAATAACTGTTTTATTTTCAACTATATTTGATTTAGTTTTTATTTCTAAAGGTAGTTGTTCAACATCTAATATTTTATCTTTAGATAATAAAGCCATTCTTTCTATTAAATTTTTCAATTCCATTATATTTCCTGGATAATAATATTCCATTAAAAATTTCATAGCTTCTCCAGAAATAACTGGTGTTTCTTTGTGAAGTATTCTTACTATTTTATTTAAAAAGTAATTTGCTAATACTGGAATATCTTCTTTTCTTTCTCTCAAAGGAGGAACTTCTATTGTTAATGCTGTTAATCTATGATATAAATCTTTTCTGAATTTTCCTTTTTCAGTTTCAACTTTTAAATCTATATCTGTTCCAACTATGAATCTAACATTAGTTTTTCTAACTTTAGTCCCACCAACTCTTTTAAATTCACCATATTCTATTGCTTTTAAAAATCTTGATTGAACTTTTATATCCATTTTAGCTATATCTTCTATGTATATAGTTCCACCATCTATTTCTTCAAGTAGTCCTTTCTTACTTGCATTTGCTCCTAAAAAAGCTCCTCTTTCATAACCGAACATTTCTCTTTCAATTAATTCTCCAGGAAATAAAGCACAACTTATTTGAGAATATTTTCCTTTATTTCTTTCACTTTTCTTATGAATTTCTTTAGCTATGATGTCTTTTCCTGTACCAGTTTCTCCAACTATAAGAACTGGCAAATCACTGTCAGCTATTTTTTCTATAAGATTTCTTACTTCTTTTATTTTCATAGATTGACCAATGATATCTGTATCTTCTTCTAGTATACTTATTTTATCTTCTAGTCTTCTATTTTCTTTCTTTAATTCTAAACCTTTTAATGATGGTAATAATATTGCATCTAAGTCTTCTATTTTTAAAGGCTTATTTAAAATAGCAAAAACTCCTGAATTTTCTATTGTTTTATAAATATCATTGTTATACTCATCAACTAAAGCTATAGTTACAAATTCCTTTCCTATACTTTCCAACTTCTTTTTAGCTTCTTCTATAGATAAACCTTCTAAATTGTTATCTAAAAGAATCAGATCAAAATCACTTTCTCTAACCATATCTATTGCATCTAATAAATTATTGAATGTTATAACCTCATATTTTTCAGCCAACTCTTTTCTTATTTGTTTTAGTACTTCTTTCTTTTCAGAAATTGCTAATATTGCATTTTTCATATTTATCCTCCTTTTCTAAAACAAAGCATTTTTTTTATTTGTTATCATTTTGTATTATAACCGATTATGTGTATAATTTCAAGATTTTTTATTTATTATCCATTAAATTACTTTTAATTTATTATTTAAATTATTATAAATAAAGTCTCTGACGTCCGTATTATTTCGAAGAGCCTATCTTCATTGAGCTCGTAGAACTCATACGGCTGTCAAGAGACTAATTTTTTTTATTTAATTTTATACTTTCCTATAGAATAAAAATATTTGCATTTTTTCTTATATAAGATAAAATTATACTATTAAATAATTTATATCATTTAAAAAAAATATATAGCAAGGAGAAAGGAATGCTTTTAGAAAAAATTAATAAACCAGAAGACATAAAGAAATTAAATTTTAACGAGATGAGAGAATTAGCCCAAGAAATTAGAGACACTATCATAAAAAGAGATGCCGTATACGGAGGACACTTTGGTCCTAACTTAGGAATAGTTGAAACTACGATAGCTCTACATTATGTATTTAATTCTCCAAAAGATAAGTTTGTATTTGACGTATCTCACCAAACTTATCCACATAAAATAATTACAGGAAGAAAAGAAGCTTTTATTGATGAAAAACATTTTGATGACGTTACTGGATATAGCAATCAATATGAAAGTGAACACGATCATTTTATATTAGGTCACACATCTACTTCTATTAGTTTAGCTTTAGGACTTGCTAAAGCAAGAGATGTTAAAGGAGAAACAGAAAATATCATTGCTATAATTGGAGATGGTTCTCTAAGTGGTGGAGAAGCTCTTGAAGGATTAAATTTTGCAGGTAGTGAATTAAATTCTAATTTTATTATAGTAGTAAATGATAATGATATGTCAATAGCTGAAAATCATGGTGGGCTGTATAAAAATTTAAAATTATTAAGAGATACTGATGGAACAGCAGAAACTAATTTATTTAAAGCTATGGGACTTAACTATATATATGTTAAAGACGGAAACGATATTGAACGAGTAATAGAGGCTTTTCAAAAAGTTAAAGATATTGAACAACCAATAGTTGTTCATATTTCTACTCAAAAAGGTAAAGGATATAAACAAGCAGAAATAGATAAAGAACCTTGGCATTATGTAATGCCTTTTGATTTAGAAACAATGGAACCAAAATCAAAAAATAACTCTGAGAATTATACCAAAGTTACAAGAGAATATCTACTAAAAAAAATGAAAGAAGATAAAAAAGTTGTACTTATAACAGCAGGAACTCCTGGAACATTAGGATTTAACAAAAAAACTAGAGATGAAGTTGGTTCTCAATTCATAGATGTCGGTATAGCTGAAGAAACAGCAGTTGCTATTGCATCTGGTATGGCTTCAAAAGGAGCTAAACCAATTTTTGGAGTTGTTAGTAGTTTTATTCAAAGAACTTATGACCAATTATCACAAGATTTAGCAATAAATAATAATCCTGCTACTTTTATCATTTATTATGGTGGAGCTATTGGAATGACTGATGTTACTCACTTAGGTTGGTTTGATATACCCCTAATAAGCAATATTCCTAATATAGTCTATCTTGCTCCTTCTACTAAAGAAGAACATCTTGCAATGTTAGAATGGGCAATAGAGCAAGAAAAATATCCGGTTGTAATTAGAATTCCAGGTGGAAATATGGTGTCAACAGGAAAAGAATTTAAAAAAGATTTTTCTAAATTGAATACTTTTGAAATGAAGCAACAAGGAAAAAAAATTGCTATTATTGGACTTGGAACTTTCTATCAACTAGGAGAACAAGTTGCTAAGCTGTATGAAGAAAAAACAGGTATTAATCTTACTGTTATAAATCCAATTTATGCAAGTGGAATAGATACTGAAATGTTAGAAGACTTAAAAAGAGAACATGACCTAGTCGTTACTCTTGAAGATGGAGTTTTAGATGGTGGTTTTGGAGAAAAAATTGCTAGATTTTATGGAAATTCAAATGTTAAAGTATTAAACTATGGTCTAAAAAAAGAATTCTTAGATAAAGTTAATATTAGTGAATTATTGAAGATAAATAGACTAAAAAAAGAACTAATACTTGAAGATTTATTAAATCTAACAGACAAATAAGAGTTAATAACATACAAAAGTAATATTCTTATCATTTTTTATATACTTTTTTAACTAAATAAAGTCTCCTGACAGCCGTATGACTCTTCCGAGTTCACCGAAATGCTCTCCAGAGTAATACGGGTGTCAGAGACTAATTTTGCTATTAAACTTTATACTTTCCTATATAATAAAAATAGCCTCCTACGATATTTTATATTCTATTGTAGAAGACTATTCTTTTAAATATTTACAGAGTTTTTTCTATACTCTCAAAGATTTTATTAATTTTTAGAACTTAATCTTGATAAATATGTTCCAAATTATAGCTTTAATGTTTTGATTGTCCCTAAATCCTTTGTAACTATAACCGTATCAAATCTTATTTCAAATAAAATCAAGGATTCTCCCGCATATTCTATAGTATCTTTGTAATCCGGAACTTTAGCAATAAATTGCTCAGCAACATCAAAAATAGTTTTTAAACTTTTTTGAACTATGCCTTTAGCCTTGACATGTTCATTTCCTGAGTGAGGAATTGTAGTAAATGCCACATATGGATTCGATTTTATTTCTTTGATTTTATCATTTCCTCTAAAAGACGAAAAGTAAATTATATTTTCAGTCGGCTCAAAATAAAAATTTACTATTCTCACATTTGGAATATTATCTACAGATGTTGCTAAGGCTATTTCTGTTTGTTCAGCCATAATTTTCAAAAATTCTGTTTTTGCATTCATTTAAGAAGACCTCCTTTTTATATAATTTAATTATACAGAATAAAAGTATCAAATTGTGAAACCTTTAAAATTCAGTTACAAATTTAAAGAGATTTAATGTAAGTTATATTATCTTCTATTTTTTTAATAATCAATTCCTTTAACTCAGGTGGATTAATTGAAATAATTTCTTTTCCAAAAACGGAAAAGTAACTCGAGATAAAATCTTCTTCATTTTTGTTATAGTATCCTCTAATAACCGGTGCATTATTACACCAAACTAATGCCATTGATGGATAATTTTCTTTTATAAATAAATCCACACCTCTTTCTGTTATATTTACTTCAAAATCCGTAGATTTTTTTTCTTTGAAATTATTTTTTTTCAAGGTTTCAATTCTATAGTTGTCAACAGGTTTCTTATTTTCATTGATAGATAAAGAAAGAATTTTATCACAACGAAATACTTGCATTTTGTCATTATCATAATTATATACTGTCACATACCATTGACCAAACGATGTAGATATATTCAAAAATTGTACGGTATATTTATAATCATTATTTTTACTTTTATAAGTAATATCACATACAGAATAGTTAATTGATAAATACAATATATCCTTCAAAAATGGACAATTATTCACTTGCTTTAAAGCTTTAAAGCTGAATACTGTTTCCATTCTGCTCAAATTCAACTTATGTTCTTTAGAGATACAGGATTCAAATTTCAGTTTTAATTTCTGTAGATCTAAATTAAAAGGGGTGGATTGATATTCTTTTAGTGTCAGCATGGAGAAGTACATCGCATACATTTCATCTGTGGTAAAAATAATGGGTGAAAGTAATCGATTTTTTAAAATTCCATATCTTCCATACCTGCCATATTCCGAAAATATTGGCATTCCAATCTGTTCTAAAGATTGAATATCTCTGATTGCAGTGCTTCTTGAGATATTATATTTTTCCATCAAATCTGTTAAGTTAAAATAGCTCTTATTATTTAAATATATCATCATATCATTAAGTCGCTCTGATTTATTCATTCAAACATCTCCTATAAATATAAAGGTATCATATTTTGAAACTTTTATACATTATACTATAAGTGAAAGAAAAATATAAGAAGTAATATTGTGGAACAATATTTGACAAAATTAGTCTTGCAACCAATAAGCAATAATGAAGTTGTTTTAAGTTAACAATTCTTAAAAAGTAGTGTAGATTTCTTAGTGAGGGTAATCATGAGAGGAATAAAAATAGATTAAGCAGTAATGGGGAATTACAATGTATTATTTAAAGTCTGTTATTCATATAGAAAATAACAATTGACCTTTTTAATACTGGTAATTATTATAAAAAATCAAATTTGAAATATAGAAAAAGAGTAACTTTCTTCCATTTCAGAGGACCTATTATTGTGCGGAAGTCCTCTTTTTTTGTCTAAAAATACAGGCAAAAAAATGGAAGAAATAAAATCCCAAAAGAATATTATCTTTATTTCAACGGACAAAAGGTTAAAGTTAGTAAGTAGATATATAAGAAAAAAACATGAAAAATATTTAGAACAGGCAGACAAGAAAAAAACACTTGCTCTTTTTTTTATGTTGGACACTTTGTAGATAATATTATTGTTGAAAGTGTTGATGTTGAAAAGATTATTGAGATGATGATTGAAGTAGTCAGAAATACTATATCAAAGCTTAATGTAGAAGAAGAAATATTATTGAAGAAAATTTTCAAGTTTTTATTCTCAAAAATTCTCTTAATTATACTAAGTGATAGTCTAAACTTTTTCATCAATACTATTTGACAAATAACCCAAATAACCAAAATAAAAAAACTTGACATCTATATAAGTTTTATGAACTCAATAAACACAGATGTCAAGGGTCTTTTTTATCTTTTTAATTTTTAAAATCAAATTCTATTGTTGTTCCAATATCTTTTTGGCTCTTAATTTCTAAATTTCCTTTTAATTTATCTTTGACTAATGAACTTATAATTAAAAGTCCCATACTATCATTATTTTCTGTTGCTTTCATACCAATACCGTTATCAGAAACAGTAATTTTTGAACTTTTTTCTCCTTTTTTTATAGTTATATCAATTTTCCCACTATCTCTTGTTACAAAAGCATGTTCAGTTGCATTTTGTACTATTTCATTCACTACTAGAGCTACTGAAGTTGCTTTATCAGAGCTAATAAAAAATTCATCTCCAACTATTTCAAAATCTATTTTTTTAGACCTATCTATATTATTCTTAAAATAATTTTTACATAAAATATCCAATATTTGTTTTATAGAAATATTTTCTATTCCAGTAGCAGATAAAATCTCATGAGTTATTGCTATACTTAAAATTCTATTAATAGTTTCATCTAAAATCTTTTTAGTTTCAAGACTTTTAACTCTTCTTTTTTGTATTCTAAGCAAACTTGCAACTGTTTGTAAATTATTTTTAACTCTATGATGAATTTCTTTAATAAAAACTGTTTTTATTTTAAGCTCTTCTTCATATTTTTTTTCTTCTGTAATGTCCTTTATAATTAAAGTTACTCTTTTTACATCTTCGTTTATCTTACTTACTAAACATTGTACATTTAAAATAAAATCTAATATTTTAACTTCTTTTTGTTGATACTCATCTGGGTTTTTAATTATGTCGTTATATTTAGCTCTCTCAAAATATAAATTTTCAAAACTTTGACCTGTTATAGAGGTTACCCCTAATTTTTCATACAAACTCTTTGCAACTTTATTAGCATATGTTGAATAACCATTTTTATTAAAAATTATTATCCCATCATTGATGTACTCTGTTACCCTATCTTTCAGACTATCTATTTGTCCCATCAATATTCCAGCTGCTTTTTTGTCATATTCCTTTTCAAAAAACTCTTTTTGCTGCTCACTATACTCTATTATTATAGTACAAATCACCTCATCTAAAGAATTAAATATAGGTAAAATATTTTGTAAAACATTAGCTTTTTCTTGAGTGATAGCCTTGTAGTTTCTTGAGGGTAATCCTGTTTCAAATGTCCTAAAAACTGCTGGTTCATCTAGCCTATATGCTATTTCACCAGAAATATTTTTGCTGTATAAACTATTTTTTTCTGGTCTTGCATGGAATACTACCATAGCTTCTTCATTTTTCTTTGTTGGGCAGTCCAAAAATACGTCCATATCCAAAATGTTACTAAGTATTGTAGCTACATTAGACATTTGTTCTACTATATCTATATCAGATGGAGTTAAAGTGGCACAAATTTTACAAAGTAATCTTAGCACTTTACTCAAGACCTCCTGTCATTATAATTATTTCTGATAACTTATACATACTTATTCTTTTCTGCATACTTAAATCTCTAATTTTTTTATACGCCTCTTCCTCAGAAAGAGTATATTTTGCCATAACTATTCCTTTGGCTCTTTCAACAATTTTTCTTTCTTCTAGTTTCTTTTTAGTTTCCTCAACTTCTTTTTTCAAGTCACTATATAGCTTAAAATTTTTATATATCATTTTAAGCCTTTCAATAAAAATAGGCTCATCTATTGGTTTTAAAATATATCCCATGACTATACTATTAGAAGCCTCTTCTATATATTCAGCAATATTATAGGCTGTAAGTATTACCACGCAACCTGTGAAACCCTCTTCTTTTAAAATATTTGCTACTTTCAAACCTGAAATGTATGGAATCTTTATATCTAATAAAACTATATCAGGCTGCATCTTTTTACACACTTCAACAGCTTCTATTCCATCAGAAACTTCTCCTACAACATCATATCCATTTTCTTTTAATATTTCTATAAGGTCTATTCTTGTTAGTGTTTCATCTTCCACAACAACAACTCTAAGCTTCATCTAACCCCAACCTTTTTCTAATAGCTTCTAAACCTTCACTATCATTTAGTCCAATTCTATATATTTCTGTTGCTCCTGCCTCTCTTAATATTTTTTCACTTCTTTCTGCATTGGAGTTTTCTAGGTCTACTTTTGTAATAACTCCAATTACTTCCTTTCTAGGAAACATAGTTGCAAATTTTGGTGGAAATAATGTTGATTCATCTATTGAAGATTGCACCATTACTATCATTTTTGCATCAGACGAAAGAACTAGCAATGACTTGTAATATACTTTATTTTCAACATACTCTCCAGGTGTATCTATTACTTTACTCTTATAAGAAACTGCTTGTGTTTTTTTGTATTTAACTTCTTCATTATTTAATTTTTGAGTTAGAGTTGTTTTTCCACAACCAGTTTTTCCTATTAACATTATTTTTTTCATTTTGTAACCTCTTCAAAAATCTATGATTTTGTAATTTCACAAACATAGAATTTTAATGTATTTTGTAAAAATTCTAATACTGCTTTTAAAGAAGACTCTACACTAGCAAAATCTCCCACTAATAAAAGTGTTCCACTAAATCTATCTAAAAATCCTAACTCTATACTTCCAGACTTTATAGCTACATCGGCACTTATTATAGCAGCTTCTCCAGGTGTTATTGTAAGTATTCCAATAGCATTAGTTCTTTCTTCATCTAATCCTAATTTTATACACATATCTTTATCTGGATTTGCTATTAAATGTGCAAGTGTTACTTGCTTCCCTGGTACATATTCTTGCACTACTCTTTGTTTGTTCATTTCCATTTTTGTTATTACTCCTTACTTGTTACTATTCTATTTCCTATAAATCCCATCTGCAACTAAACAAGCTCTTTTATTTTCTAAAACATTGTGAACTCTCACAATATCAATTCCTTTTTCAATACCTATTACTGTCGTTGCAACAGTTCCTTCTACTCTTTCATCAAAAGGTAAATCATTTAGAAGTTTTCCTATAAATCTTTTTTTAGAGGCTCCTAATAATATAGGACCCATATCCCTAATTTCATTTAATCTAGATAAAACTTCTATATTTTGCTCAGCATTCTTCCCAAATCCCAAACCTGGATCTAAAATTATTTTATTTCTATCTACTTCGTATTTATCTGCTATTTTATAAGTTTCTTCAAAAAAATCTCTTATAGATAAAATTATATCTTTTTTATAGATTTCATCATTTTGATTATGCATAGCTATTAAAGGCAAATTATATTTTTTTACAATCTGTGCCATTTCTCCATTATCATATTGTAAGCCCCAAATATCGTTTACGATATTTGCACCAACTTTTATAGCCTCTTCAACCACATTATATTTATAACTATCTATTGATATTATTGTATTTAAATTTTTAGAAATTTTTTCTATTATAGGTACAACTCTTGAAATTTCTTCTTCTGAACTTATTTGTATATGCCCTGGTCGTGTCGATTCTCCACCAACATCTATTATATCTGCTCCATCTGAGATAAGTTTTTCTGCTTGTTTCATAGCAGCATCTAAATTATTATACTTACCTCCATCTGAAAATGAATCAGGTGTAACATTTAGAATTCCCATTACTAAAGTTCTTTCGCCCAAAATAATTTCTTTATTTCCACAACTAATTTTTTTCATTTTCAAGCTCCTTTCTAAGTGTACTAATTCTCTTTGAAAGTAAAGGATGAACAAAATTAGGTATTATTTCTTCCAAAGGTTTCAAAACAAATTCTCTATATTCCATATATGGATGAGGTACTATCAAGTCATCTTCTTCTATAACTTCTTTTCCATAAAAAATAATATCTAAATCAATAATTCTAGGTCCCCATTTAATTTTTCTTTCTCTTCCCATTTTCTTTTCAATAGAAAGTAATTCCTGTAAAATTTCTCTGGAGCTAAGCAAAGTTTTTACTCCTATACAAGAGTTTAAAAAATCATCTTGTTCTTTGTAACCAAAAGGTTCTGTCTCTATAATTTTACTTTCCTTTATAATAAAAGTATCTCTTATATTAGCTACTTCTTTAATAGCTTTTTCAAGATTTTCTCTTTTATTTCCCATATTAGAGCCCAATGAGATATATACTTCTGTCCATTTTCTTGTAATCTCAACAGAAACTTCTTTCAAAGGTAAGCCTACTGGAGCCCAAGGTTTTTTTATTTCTAATTTTAACTCATTTACCAGAGGGTAATTAACTAATACTTCTCTAGCAATATCTTCTGCTAACGTTTCTATCAAATCATATTTCTTTTGAAAAAAGACTTTCTTTATACTTTCTGAAACTTCTCCATAATGAGTTGTTTTTGTTATATCATCATTTAAGCCTGCTTCTCTTAAATTAGTCGTAAGCTCTAAGTTTATAAAAAATTTTTGTCCTAATTTTTTTTCTTCTTCAAAAACTCCATGATAACCTATAAATTCTAAATCTCTTATATAAATTTTATCCATTTCTACTCCTCATTAAGTAAAATAAATTAAATACAAATTGATGAATTTCTCTTTCTTTTTATTTCAATAATGTCAAAACTTCAAGTTTTTTATTAATATCAGTTTCAAACACACCTTTTACAGAAGTCGTTAAAATTTTTGTATTTTCTTTTTTTTGACCTCTCATAGTCATACACAAGTGTTTAGCATCAATAACAACATAAACCCCTTGACAGTTTAAAATTTCATAAATATATCTAGCTATCTCTTCTGTAAGTCTTTCTTGCAGTTGAGGTCTTCTTGATAAAATTTCTATAAGTTTTATTATATCTCCAAATCCAAAAATTTTCTTGTTTGGTATATAGGCTATGGAAATAGTCCCAAAGAAAGGTAGAAAATGATGTTCACACATTGAATAAAAATCTATATTTTTTTCTATAATTAAGTCATCACTAACAACTTCATAAGTTTTATTCAATACAGAAAAAGGATCTACTCCAATCCCCCCAAATATTTCTCTATAGCTATCGGCTATCCGTTTAGGAGTTTCTTTTAATTCTTCCTTATATTTACTGTTATCCTCTAAGGCATCTATTACTTCAAAAAAAGCGTTTTCTATCTTCTTTGAGTCCATTTTCCCTCCAAGTTTTAATCTAACTTATTCAAATAAGCCACTTTATCAAATATTTCTAAAATATAAGTTAATTGATTGATTCTATTTTGTTTAATTTCGTTATTTTCATCCATAACCATAGTATTTTCAAAATATTTATCTATAGCAGGTATAATTGTAGTCAATTTATCAAAATATTCTGAATATTCTTTATTTTTCAAAATTTCTTGAATTTCTACTGCTAAATCTTTAGCAGATACATATAAAGTCTTTTCATATTCATTTTGGAATAATTTTTCATTAACTTCTTTTGTTTTATTATTTTTAACAATATTTGCAATTCTTTTCAATGTTTGTAAAAGTTTAACAAATTTTTCTTTTTGAAGTTTTTCTGTTATTGCTTTTACTACATCAAGAGCATCTATAATATTATCAAAATCTTTATCTAAAACTGAATTAATTATATCTTTTCTATATTTCATATCAGAGAAAATATTAATTATTCTTTGTTTAAAAAATTCTAGTACTTCTTTTTCAGTCTTAGCTCTATCTTCTTTTAAAACTCCATCTTTTTCTAATGTATCAAGAGATACATTTACTAAATCTTTTAAAGATACATTCAATGATGAATTAACAATTATATTAACTATACCTAGAGCTGATCTTCTCAATGCAAATGGATCTTTAGAACCTGTTGGAATTAATCCTACTCCAAAGCATCCAACTAAAGTATCTATTCTATCTGAAATACCTGCTATTATTCCTTCTATTCCACTAGGTAATAAATCTCCTTGGAATCTAGGATAATAATGTTCTTTTATTCCAAGAGAAACACTATCTTTTTCTCCAAGTTTTAAAGCATAATCAGCTCCCATAAATCCTTGAAGTTTTGTAAATTCTTTTTCTCCTATCATATTAGACACTAAATCAGCTTTAGCCAATTCTACTGTTCTTAATATATCTTCTTTTTTATATTCATAACCAAGTTTTTCTATTAAGAAATTAGCTATTTTTTCACTTCTCTTAATTTTTGAATAAATAGTTCCTAAGTCTTTTTGGAAAACTACTGTCTTTAATTTTTCAACATTATTTTTTAAAGGAATTTTCAAATCTTCTTGATAGAAAAATCTAGCATCTGAAAGTCTTGCAGATAAAACTTTTTCATTTCCTGTTTTAACATTTTCTGAATAATCTATACCATTTCTTATTACAACAAACTTAGGTAATAATTTCCCTTTTTTATTTAATATAGGAAAATATCTTTGATGTACTTGCATAGATATGATTAAAACTTCTTGTGGAACTTCTAAGAAATCTTCAGAAAAAGAACCTATAATAGGATAAGGATATTCAATTAAGTTTGTTACTTCTTCTAAAAGTCCTTTATCCATAACTACTTGTTCATCTTCTTTTAAAGATTCATTAATCATCTTTTCTATCATTTGTTTTCTTTCATCAATATCAATTATTACATTATTTTCTTTGATTTTTAACAAATAGTCGTCAGCTGTTGCAACTTCAAATTCTTTTCCAAAGAATCTATGTCCTTTAGATTTATTTGAGCTTCTAATTCCCTCAATTTCAAAATCTATAACTTTATCTCCATATAAAGCTAAAAACCATTCAATTGGTCTTGCAAATCTCAAAGTTTTATCCGACCATCTCATTGATTTTGGAAATGTTTCTTCTAAAACTAAAGATTTTAATATTTCAGGAAGTATTTTTTCTGTTGCTTCTCCTTTAGAGGATTTTCTAATAGCAATATATTCTCCCTTATCAGTTTTAATTAGTTCAACTTGGCTTTCTTCTGCTCCTTGCCCTTTTATAAAACCAAGTCCTGCTTTTGTTAAAACTCCATCTTTATATGCTATTTCTTTTGATGGTCCCATATTTAACTCATTTAATTCTTCTTGCATTTCTGAAACTTCATCAACAACTAAAACTAATCTTCTTGGTGTCCCATAAGTTTTTATTCCGTCAAATTTTATTCTATTTGTAGTTAATTTTTTTTCAAAATTATTTTTTAAATCTGTTAAAGCTTGATTTAAAAATCTTGCTGGTATTTCTTCCATTCCTATTTCAAATAATAATTTCACTTTATATCCTCCTCTTTTTTCTCTTTTCTCTAAATATTTTACTATAAGTTAGATGTTATCTAACAAACAAAATATTTTCCTTACTTTTTATTTAAAAGAGGGTAGCCTAATGCTTTTCTGTTTTCTACAAAAACTTCTGCACATTTTCTAGCCAAATTTCTAACTCTCAATATATATGCCATTCTTTCAGTTGTAGAAATAGCTCCTCTTGAATCTAAAACATTAAAAACATGTGAACATTTTAAAACATAATCATAAGCTGGTAAAACCAACCCTTTTTCTAAAATATATTTTGCTTCTTGTTCAAATTCATCAAACCATTTAAAATGTTTATCAAGACTAGCAAGTTCAAATGAATATTTTGAATTTTCAAATTCAAATTGATATCTCATATCTCCGTATTTTACACCTTTTGCCCATTCTAAATCATAGACATTTTCTTTATTTTGAATGTAAAGAGCCAATCTTTCTAGTCCATAAGTTATCTCAACTGGAACTATATCTAATTCTAATCCTCCAACTTGTTGAAAATATGTGAATTGTGTTATTTCCATTCCATCTAACCAAACTTCCCAACCAAGTCCCCAAGCTCCTAAAGTTGGTGATTCCCAGTCATCTTCAACGAATCTTATATCATGTTTTTCTGGTTCTATTCCTAAAACTCTCAAGCTTTCCAAATACATTTCTTGTATATTAGTTGGAGATGGTTTCATAATTACTTGAAATTGATGATGTTGATATACTCTATTAGGGTTTTCTCCATATCTACCGTCTTTTGGTCTTCTTGATGGTTCTACATAAGCAACATTCCATGGTTCTGGTCCTAAAGACATCAAAAATGTATTAGGGTTAAATGTCCCTGCTCCTTTTTCAACGTCATAAGGATTCCCTATTATACAACCTTTTGAGCTCCAAAATCGTTGTAAAGAAAAAATTATTTCTTGAAATGTCATTTTTTATTTCCTCCTCTTTTTCTATCGAAAAATATATGTTCTACAATTATTAATATTACCCCTATATTTATCCATACATCAGCAAAATTGAATATAAAATGCCATATTCCTCTAAAATCTAGCATATCTATTACATAGCCTCTGAATATTCTATCAATCAAATTTCCAATAGCACCAGAAACTATCATAGTATAAGCAATTCTCTCAATAAAACTAATTTTTTTTAAATTTTTTATGAAATAAAACATAATAAATATTACTGCTACTATTGCAAAGATTGTAACTACATCTATTTTTCCTTGAAATAATCCAAAAGCAATTCCTCTATTTTGAACATAAGTTAAATTGAAAAAATTTTCCACTATGGGAATAGATTGGGTTATATGCATAACCGAATCTATTATATATTTAGTGTATTGATCTATTATCAATAGTATTAAAAATAAAAATATGTATATCATTGTCTTTTCTCCCTATTTCAAGACTTCTGTACATCTTGGGCAAAGTGTTGGATGTTCTGCATCAACTCCTAAATTATCATACTTCCAACATCTTTCACATTTTTCTCCTTCAGCACGAGTAATTTTTATTTCTAATCCTTCCACTTCTTCAGCTTTAGTAAAGTTTTCGTCTGTACTTTCTACTATTTCAACTTTAGAAACTATAAAAACTGTTTCTAGCAATGATACATCAGACTTCATAAATTCTTGTAAAGATGAATCTTTTGAGAAAAGACTTACTTTTGCATCTAGAGAGTTTCCGATAATTTTATTTTCTCCTTGTCTTGCTTTTTCTAATTTTTTATTTACTTCTTTTCTTAATTTTATAATTTGTTGCCATTTTTCATCTAATTCAGGATTTAAGTATTCATCATTATTTTCATACCAATCAACTAAGAATACAGACTCTTCATCTCTTGTTTCAACTGGTAAATTTTCCCAAATTTCTTCAGCAGTAAATGATAAAATTGGAGCTATCATTTTTGTTAATGTCATTAATACTTCATGCATAACTGTTTGAGCAGCTCTTCTTGCAACAGATTCCTTCTTTTCAGTATATAATCTATCTTTTATTATATCTAGATAAAATGCTGACATATCTATTGCTGCAAAATAATGAATTTCTTGGAATAAATTATAGAACTCATATTTATCATAATTTGCAGTTACACTTCTTTTCAATACTTCTAATTTGTTTAAAGCCCATTTATCTATTTCAAGCATATCTTTATATGCTACTTTATCTGTTTTTGGATTGAAATCATAAGTATTTCCTAAAATATATCTAGCTGTATTTCTTATTCTTCTATATGCTTCAGACATTTGTTTAACTATATTATCAGATATTCTAACATCATCTCTATAGTCAACTGATCCACACCAAAGTCTTAAAATATCTGCTCCATAAACTTTTATTACATCATCAGGAGAAACTGTATTTCCTAATGATTTAGACATTTTCTTTCCTTCTCCATCGTTAACAAATCCATGAGTTAAAACATT
This sequence comes from Fusobacterium massiliense, assembly GCF_900095705.1. NCBI lineage: Bacteria > Fusobacteriati > Fusobacteriota > Fusobacteriia > Fusobacteriales > Fusobacteriaceae > Fusobacterium > Fusobacterium massiliense. The sequence goes on from NZ_LT608326.1 coordinate 45,164, forward strand.
TTTATATGGAGAATCTCCTGTAGATGCAACAGATGTTAATAAAGATGTATGGAACCATCCTCTATGTTGGTCTGAACCTTCAAGGTATAAATCACATGGTCTATGCAATCCTTCCCAAACTTCTAAAACTCCTCTATGGCTACTTCCTGAATCAAACCAAACGTCCATTATATTTGTTTCTTTTCTCAATTTTACATTTTTTAAGTTATATTTTCCTAATAATTCTTCTCCAATTAATTCTTCAGGAGTTTTTGCTACCCAAACATTTGAACCTTCAACTCTTACCATATCACAGATATGGTCTAATATTTCTCTATGGAATATTTCTTCACCTGTCTCATCGTTATAGAATATAGGAATTGGAACCCCCCAAACTCTTTGTCTTGAGATACACCAGTCAGGTCTTGTTTCCATCATAGATCCTATTCTATTTCTTCCCCAAGATGGTATAAAGTTTATTTCATTTATAGCTTTTAAAGTTTTTTCTCTTAAATCTCCACCTTCCATTCTAATGAACCATTGTTCAGTAGCTCTGAATATAACCGGAGTTTTTGATCTCCAGTCATGAGGATATGAGTGGCTTATCTCTTTCATTTTTAATAAATGTCCTGTTTCAGTTAAATGAGCTATTATTGCTTTGTTAGCTTCTGTATAGAATAAGCCTTTAAATAAATCTCCTGCTTCATCTGTTAAATATCCTCTATTATCTATTGGAGAAATTACTGGTAATTTATATCTTATTCCAACAACATAGTCATCTTGTCCATGCCCTGGAGCAGTATGTACACAACCTGTACCTGCATCAGCTGTAACGTGATCTCCTAAAATAATATATCCTGTTCTTTCTAAGAAAGGATGTTGATAAGAAGTATTTTCTATATCTTTTCCTGTAAACTCTGCTACAAGTTCAGCATTTTCTATTCCAATTTCTTTGAAAGCTATTTCTGCCAATTCTTTAGCAAGTATTAAATTGCAATTAGCTGTTTTGTAAACTCCGTATTCAAAATTTTCATTTAAACATATAGCCACATTTGCTGGCAATGTCCATGGAGTTGTTGTCCATATTACCATGTATGTATTTTCATCAGCAAAGCCAATTTTTTCTAACAAATCCTTATTAGCTTTCATTTTTACATATATAGATGGAGATGTATGATCATGATATTCTATTTCTGCTTCAGCTAAAGCTGTTTCAGTTACAGGAGACCAATAAACTGGTTTTAATCCTTTAAATATATATCCATTGTCATATATTTCACCAAATAATTCTAATTGTTTAGCTTCGAATCTAGGATCAAGAGTTAGATAAGGATTATTCCAATCTCCTAAAACTCCTAGTCTTATAAATTGCTCTTTTTGAACTTCTACCCATTTTCTAGCATATTCTTCACATAATTTTCTTATATCTAAAGCTGACATTTCTCTAGCTTTAGCAACTCCTAATTTTTCTACAACTTTTAATTCTATTGGTAGTCCATGTGTATCCCAACCAGGAACATAAGGTGATCTAAATCCTCTAAAAGTTTTATATTTTAAAATGATATCTTTTAATATTTTATTTAAAGCATGTCCTATATGTGTATTTCCGTTTGCATAAGGAGGTCCATCATGTAATATAAAATCCCCTCTATCTTTGTTTTTTTCCAAACCTTTTTCGTAAATTTTTTCGTCTGTCCATTTCTTAATATACTTTGGCTCCTTGTTTGGTAAATTAGCTTTCATTTGAAAGTCTGTTTTTGGCAAATGAAGTGTACTTGTGTATTCTTTTTCACTACTCATTTATTTTTTCCTCCCTATATTTGTTAAAAATTATTCTTACTTTTGTTCCAACATCTAATTCTGAAGTTATACTTACTAAACCCTTATGCTCTTTAACTATTTTATAAATAGTTATAAGACCCATACCCATTATATTTTTAACTCTATTTTCTGTTTCAGTATATGGTTTCATAAGTCCATTAACTTCTTCTTCAGTCATTCCAATACCATTATCCACTATATCTATTATAACCCTATTGTCTTTGTCAGTAATAACTATAATATTTATTTTTTTATCTAATTTATTTCTAACTAAAATAGAGTTTATAGAGTTTCTTAAAATTTGTAAAAACAATTGATATATTTTTTTCTTATCTCCATAAATTTCTCCTGAGAAATCTACAAATACAGAAATATTTATCCCATATTTTCGTAAAATTCTATCGCTGTTTTTCACAATTTTATCAATCAATCTTTCAAGATTGAAAGGTCTAAAATTGTTGGTATTATTATTCACAGAATAATTGAGAACAACATTTCTCTTTTTTTCATCTCTAACATAGCGAATAATTTTATCTATATCTTTACTATTATATCTATTATTTTTAATTTTTTCAATAAAAGTTTCTACATTATTGATTAAATTCTTATTATTTGAAATAAATTTACTAGAAATCTTAGTCATAGTTAAATATCTTTCTTTCATAAGTTTATCTTCTTCCAACATATTATTTTTAACTCTTATCAAAAAATTCATTAACAATAAAGCATTCAATTCAACTTCTTCTTCTGATATCGTTCGATCTCTTCCAAAATAATCTACTATTATACAACCTACTTTTATTTCTTTATCAGCTATTGGTAACACCATAAAATTTCTTAGCCCTAGTGCTTTAAAAAGTTTATTCCCAAAAGTATACTTAAATCCTTTATCGTTATGATAAATTATTTTTCTACTGTTCATACTTTCCCAAAAAATTCCTCCGGGTTCATACTTAACATTTAATAAAGGTAACATATTTTCTATATCTTTCAATTGAAATTTAAAACCACTTATACCTTGAGTATATTTCTCTATATTAGAAACTATGTGTGCATTCACAGAATAATTTTTTGCCGTAAGCTCGTTTCTCTCTTTATCATAATGCATATATATTGCTCTACTATAACCTAGACCTACTTCTGAAGTCATAGCATGTAATATTTGCTCTATACTCTCTATAAAGTTTTTATTAATATCTACTCCTATTAAAATATTTTCAATTGTAATAATCCTGTTTAAGTTAAAATTTAATTTATTATTATTCTCTCTTAATAACGTTTCATTTTCTTCTATTCTTTTTGCCATATTTTTTAAGGAGTTTGATATAGATCTAATCTCAAAAATGTTCTCTCCATCAAAATTAACTTCATAGTCATAGTCTTTCTTTAAATTATTATAAATTCCTATTTCACTAGTTTTATCCGCAATTAGCATCAAAGGTCTTAATAACCTAGCAAATATTCTTGCACATAATGTTGTACTTATTACTACTGATAATAAACAAACAGCAAGTATCATGGTTGCAAGCATATATTTTATAGCTATAGAACTACTCTTTGAAATTGCTACACCTATATTTCCTATATAAGTATTATCACTGTTTTTTAAAGCTAACATTCCTAGATAGTAGTTATTTCCACCAACTTTTTTTTCTGAGAAATAGTATTTATCACTAGATAACTCTCTCGCAACCTTATTAAATTTAAAATTTTTAAAAAAATCTAAAGGTTTTTCTAAATATAACTCTCCATATGATTTTCCCTCTTTTGTTGTAAAAAATATTTTATCTTCATCTGATAAATAAGCATATTCTTTTACTTTAGAGAGACTATAATTTTTTAAAGGTAAAGTCAGTACAATATAATTTCTTTCATGAGATTTATATACTCTGTACGGATAAATTATCCTCACATATAAATCATTTTTTGTTCCTAAAAATTCATATTTTACATTTTCTAATGTTGATAGGCTTGGATTGATATTATTAGCTAAGTATAAATCATACTTTATTTCTCTGTCTCCACTTTCACCTAAAATTAAATTTTTAGAAGAAAGTACTTGAATATAACTTTTGTTATATAAAGAATAAGAATCCACATTCAATTGATTTTTTATTACATCTGCTAACTTGTTTTTAATAAATTCATCATTACTATCCACCAACACCAAATTTATAGCATCGTTAGAAACATCATTAAGTGTTTCTTTTGTTTTTTCAATTAAAGAAAGATATGCCTTATTCACTAATAAAGTTCTTTCCCTTGATTTATCCAAAAGTCTCATATTTAATTCATTAAAAATCATTATTCCAAACAACAGTGCCATAACAATAGATATCATTATTATAGCAATACCATTGTATGAAATTATTCTTAGCAATAAAGAGTCTTTTTTTATAAACATCTAGTTCCCCTTCTTAGTTAAGCCTACTCTTCCTCTTTCCTTATCAACTTCTTTTATCTTTACTTTTATAATTTGTCCAACTGATAAAACTTTGCTCGGATCATCTATATATTTATCAGATATTTCTGATATATGTAATAGAGCATCATTTTTTAAACCAATGTCTATGAATGCTCCAAATTTAACAACATTTCTAACTGTTCCCTCAAGTTCCATTCCAATTTCTAAATTATCAATATTTAAAATATCTGATTTTAAAAGTGGTTTTTCAAAATCATCTCTTGGGTCTCTTCTATCTTTTAATAAAGCTTCATACACATCTTTTACTGTCTCTAATCCATAAGAGTTTTCTTGAGCAAATTTTGTATAGTCAAAAGATTTTAATCTTTCTCTAGCTTCTTTTAAATCATCATTATATTTTTGAAGATTAAATCCGATTTTCTCTAAGATATGTTCTCCTATATGATAAGACTCTGGGTGAATAACTGTATTATCCAATATGTTTTCCCCTTCTGGAATTACTAAAAATCCTGCCATTTGTTCATAAGCTTTAGGACCTACACCTTTTACTTTTAAAATTTCTTTTCTATTTTTAAAGTTTCCATTTTCTTTTCTATATTCAACAATATTCTTTGCAACTGTCTTCTTTATTCCAGATATATGTGATAATAATGCCCAAGAAGCTGTATTTATATTTGCTCCAACATTATTTACAACATGACTTATAACATTGTCTAAAGACTCATCTAATTTAGATTGATTAACATCATGTTGATACATTCCTACACCAATAGATTTTGGATCAATTTTTACAAGCTCTGCTAAAGGATCTTGTATTCTTCTACCTATTGAAATTGCCCCTCTAACAGTAACATCTAAATCCGGAAATTCCTCTGCTGCTATTTTTGAAGCTGAATAAACTGATGCTCCTGCTTCATTTACTATAAGATATTTTATATTTAATTTTTCTTCTTTTATCAAATTAGCTACAAAAGTTTCTGTTTCTCTTGAAGCTGTTCCGTTACCTATAGAAACTATATCTATGTCATATTTTTTAACTAATTTTACAAATTTATCCTTTGCATCTTGTATTTGCTTTGGATTATGCATGGCTTCAACCAAATAAAAAACTGTATTTTCTCTATAAAAACCAAATTTATCTATAACTGCTACCTTACAACCTGTTCTATATCCAGGATCCAATGCTAAAACATTTTTTTCTTTTAGTGGAGCTTGTAATAATAAGTTTTTCAAATTATCTTTGAATACATCTATTGACTCTAATTCAGCTCTTTCTGTCAATATATTTCTAACTTCTCTTTCTATTGATGGAAGTATCAATCTATCTAATGAATCCTTTATAATACTCTTATATGTTTCTTCCAATTCATTTTTTGGAAATTCTTTGATTATCATTTTTTCAACTCTATCTCTATCACCATCTTCCAATGATAAATGAACTGTAAGTATGTCTTCTTTTTCTCCTCTATTTACTGCCAATATTCTATGAGATGGCATTTTACTTATTTTTTCTTGATACTCATAATAATCTGTATAAACCTTTTTTTCATCTAATTCTCCAGCTTTTTTACTAGCTTTTGAATCTATCATAGAGACCTTTAAATATATTTCTCTAATTTTTTCTCTATATTCAGCTTTTTCAGAAATATTTTGAGCTATAATAAGCATTGCTCCTTCTATTGCTTCTTCAACAGTAAGAACTTCCTCAGTAATAAAGTCTTTTGCAGCAATTTCTATTTCTTCTAAATTATTTAATGAATAAAATTTTTCTGATAATGGTTCTAAACCTCTTTCTTTTGCTATATCTGCTTTTGTTTTTTTCTTCTTTCTATATGGAAAATATATGTCTTCTACTTCTTGTAAAATTTTTGCTTCTTCAATATTTTTCTTAATTTCGTCTGTCAATTTACCTTGTTCTTCAATAAGTCTTATTACTTCTTCTTTTCTCTCTTCAAGATTTCTCAAATATTCCACTTTTTGTAAAATATTTCCGATTTGGACTTCATCTAGATTTCCTGTAACTTCCTTTCTATATCTAGCAACAAAAGGTATTGTTGCACCTTCATCCAAAAGTTTCATCGTACTTTCAATTTTGTCTACAGGTATTTTTAATTCTTCAGCTACATTAATAAAAATTTTTTCCATAACTTTCCCCTTATTTAAATTTTATGTCTTTTTTATTATATCATTTTTTTTGTTTATTTTATAGTATACAAAAATGTCTCCTGATAGCCGTATGACTCTTCCGAGCTCACCGAAATGCTCTCCAGAGTAATACGGATGTCGGAAACTAATTTTCATATTAAATTTATACTTTCCTATGAAATAAGAAAAAGCTCTTTACAAATAAAATAACAGATGTTATTATATAAAAAAACAAAGGAGTTGAAATTTATGAAAAAACTTATTTTTATATTAGTCTTATTACTATCAGCTGTATCATTTGCTAGTGAAGATAGTATAGTTGGACTTTGGATTACTGAAAAAGGAGCTAGTGGAAATCAACTTATAGTTGAAATTTACAAAAATAAAGATAAATATAATGGAAGAATTAAAAATATGACTATTCCTACTTATCCAGACGGTGAATTTAAAGGTCAAGAAAAAATGGATTTAAACAATAAAGATAAATCTTTAAAAAACAGAAAACTTATCGGAATTGATTTTGTCTATAATTTTGATTACAATGCTACTGATGATAAATATGAAAATGGTAATATCTATAACCCTGAAAATGGAAAAGTTTACCACAGTTATATGAAACTAAATAAAGATAATACTTTAACAGTAAAAGGTTCTATTGATAAGAGTGGACTTATAGGTAAAAAACAAATTTGGAAAAGATATAACTAGATAAAATTAAATAAAGTCTCTTGACAGCCGTATGAGTTCTACGAGCTCAATGAACACAGGCTCTTCGAACTAATACGGACGTCCGAGACTAATTTTCATTATTTAATTTTATACTTTCCTTATAAATAAAAAAAAACTAGATTTTAAGTTAATCTAGTTTTTTTTATTTTTTCAATATTATAATTTTTATAAAATTAATTTTCAAAGTCAAAATTTTTTATTGACAAATAAAATAACATTCTATACTCTAAAATATAAAATATTTTTATAGAAAGGATTTAGTTATGATTGATAAAAGACTTTATGACTTTTCTGGAAATATAAAAAAATATATTTCTATAACAACCGCATTATCTTGTGTCAAACTTATTGCTAATATAATTTTCTACTCAATAATTGCATTTTTACTTAATAGTATTATAGATAAAAATTTTTCATTTAATTATATCTACATTGTTTTTGCAATTATTGTTCTTATTGCAATAAGACAGTTCTCAACAATAAAAGTTTCCCATCTCCTAGGAGATTTAGTTGTTGATGTAAAAAGAAATTTAAGAAAGATAATTTTTGAAAAAGTTTTAAAATTAGGTTTAGGATATAGCCAATTATTTAAAACACAAGAGTTAATACATCTTTCTGTTGACAATGTTGAACAACTTGAAGTTTATTTTGGAGGATTTCTTACTCAATTTTATTATTGTGTTTTCTCTAGCTTCATCTTGTTTATACCAATAGCATTTTTTAATGTTAAAATTGCTTTAATTTTATTGTTATTCTCATTATTTATTCCTTTTTTACTTTATGTTATTTTAAATAAAGTAAAAAAAGTTCAGAGAAAATACTTCTCAAAGTATATGAATGTTGGAACTTTATTTTTGGATAGTTTACAAGGACTTACTACTCTAAAACTTTATGGAACAGATGAGCAAAGAGAAAAAGAAATAGCTAGAATGTCAGAAGAATTTAGAATAGAAACTATGAAAGTTTTAAAAATGCAATTGCTATCTATTGCTCTTATAAATTGGGTTATTTACGGTGGAACTATCTTGTCTATCATTTATTCAATAAAATTTTATTTGAATGGAAGTATAAGTTTATTCTCTATGCTATTTATTTTTATGTTAGCTCCTGAATTTTTTATTCCAATGAGAAGTCTAACAGCTCTATTTCATGTCGCAATGACTGGAGTTACTGCGGCTGAAAATATTAGTAAATTTTTAGATGCTCCTGAAAAGCAAAGTAATGGAAATTCTAATTTTAAAAACAATAATGAAATTAAAATTAGTAACTTGGATTTTTCTTATACTGATGGAACTTTAGCTTTAAAAGATATTAGTTTGAATTTTAAAAAGAACTCTCTAACAGCAATAGTTGGGCATTCTGGTTGTGGAAAATCCACTTTAGTTTCAATTCTATCTGGCGAACAAAAAGTTCCTAGAAATAAAATTTTTATTGATGGTATTGATATCACAGAAATTAAAAGCGAAGATTTAATAAAAAATATTTTAAAAATTACTCATGATTCTCATATTTTTGCTTCTACTGTTAGAGAAAATTTAGCAATGGGACAAGTTGATATTCCAGATGAAAAAATGATTGAAGTTTTAAAAACTGTAAAACTTTGGTCTATTTTTGAAAAAGATAGAGGACTAGATTCTATATTAAAAAGCCAAGGGAAAAATTTATCTGGTGGACAAGCTCAAAGAGTTGCTCTTGCAAGAGCATTATTGTATGATGCTTCAGTTTACATATTCGATGAAGCAACATCAAATATTGATATTGAATCAGAAGAAATTATTTTAAATATTATTCATAATTTAGCAAAAACTAAAACTATAATTTATATTAGCCATAGATTATCAGCTATCAAAAATGCTGACTGTATATATGCTATGGATAAAGGTAGAATTATAGAATATGGTAAACATCAAGAACTTTATGAAAAAAATGGATTATATTCTGAAATGTATAAAAATCAAGAAGTCTTAGAAACTTATTTATCAAAGAGAGGTGAAAAGAATGAAAAATAGATCTGCTTTTAATATTATGTATAATTTAATAAAATTATTAAGCTCTCTTTGGTCTAAAATGACAATAGCTGTTTCAACTGGTGTTATTGGTTTCTTATTTTCATTTGGGATAAGTCTTTTTGGAGCTTATGCCATATTATCTGTTATCCCTGCAACAAAAGATACTTTAAAAAATGTTGTTGGTGGTTCTTTTTCTACTCAAACATATTTCTATGCTATGATTTTTTGTGGATTTTTTAGAGCTATCCTACATTACTTAGAACAATTTACCAATCATTACATAGCTTTTCATATACTTGCTGATATTAGAGTAAAGCTATTTAAAGTTATGAGAAAATTAGCTCCTGCTAAAATGGAAACTAAAGATCAAGGTAATCTTATATCTATTTTAACTGCTGATATCGAACTTTTAGAAGTTTTTTATGCTCATACTATTTCTCCAATTATTATTGCATTTTTTACAAGTATCTTCTTATTTGTATACTTCTATAATTTGCATTTTATCTATGCTCTTTATATGCTATTTTGCCAAATAATTGTAGGAATTATTATACCTTACATTGCTCATAAAAGATCTTCAAAAGCAGGTATTGAAATTAGGAAAAAATTAGGATCTCTTAATGATGAATTTTTGGATAAATTAAAAGGAATTAGAGAAATAATACAATATTCTCAAGGTTTATTAACAAAGAAAAAAATAGATGAAATTACTTCTTCTTTAGGTAAAAATCAAAAAGATTTGAGAAATAAAATGGCTGAAGTTCAAATGATGGCTGATTCTGCTATTATTTTTCTTTCTACTATTCAAATTTTACTAAGTTGCTATTTAATAAAAAATTCTATTCTAACAAAAGAAGTTGCTATACTTGCAGGTGTTTTACAAATTGGTAGCTTTGCTCCATATATTAATCTTGCTGCTCTAGGAAATATCTTAGCTCAAACTTTTGCTTCTGGTGAAAGAGTATTGGATTTAATGATAGAAAAACCTATCATTGATAGTAACGAAAATGTTTCTAATAATTTCAATTATGTTTTAAAAAATGGTGTTGATATTATTTCTATTAACAATATTTCTTTTTCATATAATGAAAACTCAAGAGATATTTTAAAAGATTTTTCTTTAAAAATAAAAAAAGGTAAGATAACCGGTATAATGGGAGAAAGTGGTTGTGGAAAATCTACTTTACTTAAATTAATTATGAGATTTTGGGATATAACTTCTGGAGAGATTATTTTAGATAGTAATAATATAAAAGATATTCCTTTAAATCAATTACATAAAAAATTTAATTATATGACACAAAGTACTAATCTTTTTATTGGAAATATTAGAGATAACTTACTTGTAGCTAAACCAGATGCTACTGATGAAGAAATATATATAGCTCTTAAAAAAGCTTCGTTCTATGATTATGTAATATCTTTACCTAATAAATTAGATACTGTTGTAGAAGAAAGTGGAAGGAATTTTTCTGGTGGAGAAAGGCAAAGAATTGGACTTGCTAGAGCATTCTTAGCTAATAGAGAATTTTTCTTATTAGATGAGCCGACTTCTAATTTAGATATTTTAAACGAAGCTATTATCTTAAAATCACTTGCTGAAGAAGCTAAAGATAAAACTGTTATTTTAGTCTCTCATAGAGAATCTACACTTTCTATTTGTAATGAAATTTTTAAAATATAGTAATAAATAAACAGATATTAGATATTAATTTTTTAATATTTTATTTTATTCTATAGGAAAGTAATAAATTTAATATAAAAATTAGTCTCTTGATAGCCGTATGAGTTCTGCGAGCTCAATAAACACAGGCTCTTCGAACTAATACCAACGTCAGAAACTTTATTTATATTTTCTTATAGAATTAAAAACTAACTATTTCAAGGAGGATTTAAAAATGAAAACTTTAATAATTTATTCTTCACAAACAGGAAATACAAAACTTGTGTGTGAAAAAGCTTTTGAATTTCTAAAAGACGAAAAAAATATAGTTCCTATCGAAGAGATTGAAACTATAAATCTAGATGAATATGATAATATAATTATTGGAACTTGGATAGACAAAGCTACTGCTGATGCTAAAGCAAAAAAATTTATCAACTCTTTAGTTGATAAAAAACTTTATTTTATAGGAACTTTAGCCGCTTCCCTATCTTCTGACCATGCAAAAAAATGTTTTAATAATTTAAGTAAATTATGCTCAAAGAAAAATAATTTTATTGACGGGGTTTTAGCTAGAGGAAAAGTTTCTGATGACCTAAAAGAAAAATTTACAAAATTCCCTCTAAATATAATCCACAAATTTGTTCCTAATATTAAGGAAATAATAGATGAAGCTCAATCTCATCCTAACGATTCAGATTTTTCGCTTATCGAAGATTTTATAAATAAAAATTTTTAATAAAAGAATATTGATAAAATCAAAAAAATAGGATAAAATGAAAATATAGAAGTTCTTTACGAAAGGAGTTTTTTTATGGCTAGACGAACCGAGTACACAAAGGAAATGATACTAGAAGCAGCTATAAATTTATTTAAAAAAGAAGGTACTTCTGCTATTACTGCAAAGAAAATAGCTAATGAACTTCATAGTTCAGTTGCTCCTATTTATTCTGTATATTTAAGTTTAGATGATTTAAAAAAAGATTTGTATCAGAAAATTGAAGAACATTTACTTGAAGAAAATTGTGGTTGTGAAATTTGTGAACAAAAATTATATAGTACTGATACCAATTTTGATTCTCTTATTTCAAGAATGGCAAGTAAATTAGAAATAAATGAAAACAGTGATATTAAACTTCAAAAAAAATTAAAAGAGATTAAGGAAAATTTAAGAAAAGGCGAAAATAGATCTTCTATATTCTCTCAATTTTCAGAACTTGCTACTTTAGTTTTAAATACAAATAAAAGAAAATTTTCAAAAATACAAATCTTAGAGCTCATTGCTAAACATAAAAAATATATAATGGAATTCAGAAAAAAATAAATAAAATCTCTTGACATCCATATAAGTTCTTCGAGCTGAACAAACACAGACTCTTCAAACTAATACGAACGGCAGAGATTAATTTTAACTATTTAATTTATACTTTTCTATAAAAAAATAAAAAGCCTATAAAATAATTTCTATAATCAGTATATAGTAAATATTTTGTAGGCTTTATACTATTATTAGCTTGTTTTAAATTTTAAAAGCTTAAGTTCTAAAAAATAATTATTGTTTGATTAAGCTTAAAAATTTTATTATTACATTATATTTCATTTTGTAACTCTTATTACTTTTCCGTTTAACTTATTTGTCGATTTTCCTTCATTTACTGCTACTTTTCCATTTACCAATACATAATCTATTCCATCTGGAAATTGAGTTGGATCAATAAAAGTTCCTTTATCTATGATTTTGTTCTCATCAAAAATTACTATATCTGCAAAATAATCTTCTTTCAATAAACCTCTATTATCTATTTTAAAAGTTAATGCCGGTTTGTGTGTCATTTTATAAATGGCTTCTTCTAAAGACATTGTTTGCATCTCTCGAACAAATTTTCCCAAAACTCTTGGAAAAGACCCATATACTCTTGGATGAGGCTTTCCACCTAATAACCCATCCGTACAAACATTACTTTCTGGTCTTCTCATAAAAGTAACCACATGTTCATCTTTTCCATAATAATCATACATACCAACTGCATTTTCTTCTTCCATTAGTAAGTCAAATACAGCATCAAATTTTTCTTTGCCTCTCATTTCGGCAATTTCAGTTAAATTTTTACCAATACAATCTTGATTTTTATTTGTTTTTACAGATGTTACATAAATTCCATCAAACCCAGCGAAATCTATAAAATTGTCCCAACCTGGGATACCTTTTATAATATCTTCTTTCATTTTTTCACGTAAATCTTTATCTTTTAATCTTTCTATTAATTTATCTGTTCCACCAGCATGTGCCCAAGGTGGTAAAATTACCCCTAACATTGTACTTCCTGCTACATATGGATACTGATCATAGGAAACATTTATTCCTTCTTCTCTACATTTATCTAATAAAGCTATTACTGGATCTATTAATTTCCAATTTTTTTGTCCACATATTTTAAAATGTGAAAAATGTATTTTTACTCCGCTCTCTTTTGCTATCCTAATAACTTCTTGCATGGATTCTACCATAGTGTCTGCTTCACTTCTTTGATGTATAACTAAAGGTCTCCCATACTCAGCGGCTACTTTACAAATTTCTATTAATTCTTCTGTTTCTGCATAAGCACAAGGTATATAAATAAGACCTGTCGAAAGTCCAGCTACCCCTGCTTCCATTTCTCTTCTAGTTATTTCTTTCATTTTTTCTAATTCTTCTTTTGTTGCTTTTCTTGCCTCTAATCCCATAGCTTCCATTCTTATATTTCCATGTGGTACTAAATATAACTCATTCGGTCCAGAACCTGTTTTTGAAATTAAATTAAGATAGCCATTTGTATCATTCCAATCCCAATTTAATTCATCACTATCACCATCTAATCCAGCCAAATTTTTTCTCCAAGAGCTAACATATTTCTCAGGAAGAGGTGCCATAGAGATGCCATCTTGTCCTAAAATTTCTGTTGTAATTCCTTGTCTAATTTTAGGTTCTACGAATGGTTCAATTAAAACTTTTAAATCTGAATGACTATGTGTATCAATAAAACCAGGAGAAACTATTTTCCTAAAAGCATCAATTATTTTATCTGCTTTAATATTTAAATTACCTATTTTTTTTATTTTTTCATTTTCTATTAAAATATCAGCCAAATATCTCTTACTTCCACTTCCATCAATTAAAGTTCCATTTTTTATTAAAATAGTAGACATATATCTTACCTCCTTATATATTTTCAAATTCTATTTCAGGAGCTGCTTCAACTCCCATTTTTCTTTCAATATAAGAACCTACAAATATTACTATGAATGCCACAATTCCCCCTGGAACCATTGCATTTAATCCCCAAGGAGTTTTTAAAATATAAATCCATATTGCTGCTACTATTGTTCCTGCAATAATAGATAAAAATCCTGCTCTTTTAGTAACATTTTTATAAAATATTCCACAAATAAAAGCTGCAAATGGACCTGCACTTCTTAGTGCAAAAGCACCCATCATAACACTAATTACATTACTTGCTTCAAGCGCTATAAATAGTCCAGCTACACCCACTACAAACATTGCTATTTTAGAAATCCATATTTCTTTTTTATCATCTTTTATTCCTTTATTTATATATGGTGTAAAAATATCATTCGTAAACATAGTTGCTGTTCCAATCATATTTCCAGAAGCACTACTCATTGTAGCAGCAACTATTGCTGCTAACACAATACCTGCTACAACTGGAGGTGCAAATGTTATAGTTGCTTGAGCTAAAGCATTTTTTTGAGCACCTTCTAATATATAGCCATCAATACAAACATAAGCTAAAAGTCCTATAATAGCAGGAACTATCGCATATATCGCTGACACAAACCCCGCAAGGACAGAACCTATTTTAGCTGATTTTCCATCTTTAGCTGAACAATATGTTTGAACTATTTCTTGTCCAGTTGGAAAAGTCATAAAATACATTGCTATATAACCTAAAATTGTTGTTGCTCCTATTTTAGTCATACTTAAAAAATTCATATCATTTCCATCAATATCATGTATATTTTTAGCTTTTTCAAATAAAATTTGAAAACCTCCAACAGCTTTGTTATTTACCATTATAAACATTGCTATTGTCATTCCAATAGTAATAAATATTACGTGCATTAAATTAGCAGCAGTAACAGATTTAAAACCTCCAAACATAGTATAAATAATAACTACTATTGTACTAACTATTGCAGCTGTTTTAAAATTAAAACCAGTAACAACATTTATAATGGATGCTGTTGCAATTATTTGAGCCCCTGTTGCCATAAATAATGCTAATATCGAAGTAAATGCTGTAAAAATATGTGATGCTTTCCCATACCTCTTACTTATAATTTCTGGAACTGTATTAGCCTGTGCTCTTCTAAAATATGGAGCTATAAAAGATACAAGAATAAAACCAATTCCTCCTGCTATAACATACCATGAAGCTGACAAACCATATTTAAAAACATTGGTTGCAATCCCAGTTGTACTTGCACCACCTGTATTCGCTGCAAATAAAGTTCCTGCCAATACAACTGGTCCAAGTGATTTACCGGCCATTAAGAAGTCATCATTACTTTGTTTCTCTTCTTCTTTTCTTTTAGAAGCAATAAGTCCAATAAGAACCGTTGCTCCCATATATATCAAAATAATTATTAGAGCTATCACTTGTGTTCTATTCATAAAGTCTCCTCCTCGTTTCCAATAAAATTAAAGTTAAACTTCCTAAGTTTTATAAATTTTTATTTTCCTAAATATCCATCCAATATTGCATAGTATCCTTCTGTTACTTTTTCTATTTGTTCAACTTCAACATATTCATCTATGACATGAGCTAAATTTTCTTTTGATGGTCCATATCCTATTGTGTGTATTTTAGCCTCTCCTGCATAATGTGAACCATTTGTACAGAAGTTATAATATGTTATTATTGGACTTTGACCTATTTTTTTTAGACTTGAGTATGCCTTTTGAATATAATCTGCCTTTTCATCATAAAGCCATCCTGGAAAAAATCTTTCTCCTTTTATTTCTTCTCCAGTCCAACATTTTTCTTTACCAATAGCATAAGATACTTTTGCTTCTAATTCTAAGTCTTCTTTTTTCAACTCATTAATACAATCTTGAATTGGCTTTAATACCCCTTCCATAGTTTCCCCAACTAAAAGTCTTCTATCATATGTAGCTCTACAATAGTCAGGAACCACTGAAGCTCCTGGATATGGTGAAGATTTTATATCAGTTAATTCCAAAATTCCATATCCTAATTTGTCTTGATGTGTCATAGGCAATTTTTTGATTTTATCTATTAGTTTTATCATCTTATAAACTGCATTTATTCCTTTTTCAGGATTTGCAGAATGAGCAGGTTTTCCAAATGTTTCTACTACAATTTCTGCTCTTCCTCTTTGACCAATTTTTAAATTTAATTCAGAAGCTTCCCCTATAATAACAATATCTGGTTTTACATATTTGCTAACTTCTCTAGCAGCAACTCCTTCAAAACATTCTTCATGTACAATTCCTGCTACATATATTTCACCTGAAAAATTTTTATTCATATCTTCCGCGAAATATGCTCCAGCTAATGCCATTGAAATTAAAGCTCCTTTCATATCAGAAGTTCCTCTTCCATAAATTTTCCCATCTTTTATTTCTGCAGAAAAAGGTTTTTCTTTCCATTTTTCTTCTTGTACAGGAACTGTGTCCATATGTCCATCCATTAATATTTTTAATCCTTCTTTTTTACCTTTAATACAACCAATAATATTTCCGTAATGGTCTACATGAATTTCATCATATCCAATTTCTTTAAATAATTTTTCCAAATATTTGACTACTCCCTTTTCTTCTCCAGAATAACTTTTTTCTTGTATTGCTTTTTGTAATGCCTCTACTACTCTTACCTTTCTTTCTTTTGTTAACATAACTTCTCCTCCTTAATTATTTTTATAATGTCCATTCCAAACTACATTTCTATAACCTTCTGTATCTGTATCTCCTTCTGTACTTATACATAAAATAGATGAGTCCTTATTTATATTTAATTTTTCCCATAACTCTTTATAATCTTTTTGATTTTCATAAAGAGTTACAAAACTACCTACACCTACTGCTCCTGATTCCCCAGAAATAATTCTCTTATCTTCACCAAGTGGAGAAGATAAAATTCTCATCCCTTTTGCCGAAATACTATCATCACAAGATAAAGAAAAATTAGAATAATCTCTTAAAATCTCCCAACTTATAGTATTTGGCTCCCCACATGCAAGTCCTGCCATAATAGTTTTCAAATCTCCTGTCACATTATGAGGTTTTCCATCATTTGCTTTAAAAGATTTATATATACAATTTGCTCCATGTGGTTCACAAATAACTGTAATCGGTCTTTCTTCTCCATATATCTCAGTAACTAGTGCTTGCATTGCTCCAGCAAATGAACCAACCCCTGCTTGTAGAAATATGTGTGTTGGCTTTTCTTTATTCTTTTCTAATTCATCTATAATCTCGCTCATAATAGTCGAATAACCTTGCATTATCCAAAGAGGAATTTTTTCATATCCTTTCCAAGCAGTATCTTGAACCATTATCCAATTATTTTCTTCCGCTCTTTTATTTGCTAATCTTACTGCATCATCATAATTCAACTCAGTTATACTTGCATCAGCACCTTCATTTTGAATTGCTTTTAATCTCATTTGCGATGATCCTTTTGGCATATAAACAACAGATTTTTGTTGAAGGTGACTTGCCATCCAAGCAACTCCACGTCCATGATTTCCATCTGTAGCTGTAATAAAAGTTATATCTCCTAGTTTTTCTTTTATTTTTTTTGAAGTTAGTATGGAAAATGGAAGATTTGATATATCTTCATTTAAAATCTCACTTAAACATTTTCCTATTGAATAAGAGCCCCCCAGAACTTTAAAAGCATTTAATCCAAAACGCTTAGATTCGTCTTTTACCCATATTTTTTTTACTCCACAATACTTTGCAAGTTCTTTTAAATCTATTAAAGGGGTTTTTTCATATTTTGGTAAACTCTGATGAAATTTTAAAACACTTTTTATTGAATATTTGTCAAAACCATCTACTATTCCCTTATTTTTTTTTACTTTATCATTTTCTACCCATTCAATTATTTTCATATAAATATAACCTCCTCATTTCTCTCTTGCTTATATTAATAAGCAAGAATTATGCCATTTTTATTTTTCTAAATAGATCAATGGATTTTTATAAAAACCTATTTCTTTTTATTATCAAATTGATAAAGTATTATCATTTTGATATTTTTTCTATCATTATATATAAAAAGAAAGAATATGTAAAATATTTTAACTATATGTTTATCAAAATGATAAAATATGTTATAATTAATATATTAAAATACAAAAAAAGGAAAAGATATTATGAATTTTTTAAATTTTATTTTAGATGATGTAAAAAAATATTCTGAAATTATTTCAAAAGTTATAAATATAGATGTTGAAATTATGGATTCTTCTTTTATTAGAATTGCAGGTACTGGTAATCTAAAAGAAAAAGTTGGATTAAATATGAAAGATGAATCCCATATATATCATCATGTTTTAAAAAATAAAAAAACAACTATAATTTTAGAGCCTCGTGAAGAAAAACACTGCTTTTATTGTCAAAAAAAAGAATTATGTAAGGAAGAATTAGAAATTTCAACACCTATTATTTATCAAGAAGAAGTTATTGGTGTAATAGGTCTTATTTGTTTTGAAAAAAATAAAAAATATGACTTTATAGAAAAAAAAGATTTATATATTGAATTTTTAGAGCAAATTTCAAAATTCATCTCATATAAAGTTTATGTATATTTTAGTAATTTACAACTAAAAAGAGATAATGAAATTTTAAGTAATATTATTAATAGAGTTCAAGATATTATTATATTAACAAATAGAAAAAATCAAATTGAATTAATTAATAAAAAAGGTAAAAGTATATTGGGAGATATTACTAACAAGGAAAAACTTATTTTAAAAACATCTTCAAATTTTTTAAATCAAAAAGAATTTAGTTTTTTATATTCTGGAAAGGAAATTACTGCAATAGGAGATATTTTTACTTTTTCACTAGAAAATAGTAAAGAACTTACAAAAACACTGTTTGTTTTTAAAGAGATTTCAGAATTTAAAAATTATCTTTTAAGTTTTCATGGAAATTCTTCAATTATTTTATTAGAATCTCCTCAAATGCAGAATATTTATTCACAAGTATCAAAAGTTGCTAAAAATAATACTTCAGTTCTAATTACTGGTGAAAGTGGAACAGGAAAAGAAATTATTGCAAAACAAATCCATGATCTGAGTTCTTATTCAGATGGTGCTTTTATAATAGTAAATTGTAGTGCAATACCTGAATCTTTATTAGAAAGTGAACTTTTTGGTTATACAAAAGGTGCCTTTACAGGTGCTGATCCAAAAGGGAAAATTGGTTTCTTTGAAAAAGCAAATAATGGAACCATCTTTTTAGATGAAATAGGTGAAATGCCCTTACAAATACAAGTAAAAATATTAAGAGTTTTACAAGATAAAAAAATTACTCCTATTGGTTCTCGTACAGAAAAACAAATTAATGTTCGAATTATTACAGCAACTAATAAAAATTTGGAAGAAGAAGTAAAAAAAGGAAATTTTAGACAAGACTTATTTTATCGTTTAAGTGTTTTTCCTATTGATATTCCTCCTTTAAGAGAAAGAAAAAAAGATATAAAAATATTAGTTGAGTTTTTTATAAAAAAATATTATATTTCTTTTCAAAAAGAGCAAAAAGAAATTTCCGCTGAGGTTTATCAACATTTCTTGGAATACTCTTGGCCAGGTAACATTAGAGAATTAAAGAATACGATCGAATATTGTATGAATATGGTAGAAGAAGATGAAAAAACTATTGATTTAAAACATTTACCTCCTAAATTTTTAGAAAACAAAGAAAAAACTAACCAAATAAAAACTTTAAACGAATTAGAAAAAGAAGCTATTTTAAATCTTATAAAGATTTATGGTAATAGCTCAGAATCTAAAAAAATTATAGCTAAATTATTAGGAATTGGGATTGCAACATTATATAGAAAACTAAAATTTTATAATTTTTAGTATTTTCTTCTTTTATGAGCAGCTTTATAGCCTAAATTCTTCCTATACTTGGTCACTGTTCTCCTTGCTATTTTTATCCCATCTTTTTCTAAAAAAAATACTAATTCCTGATCTGAATATGGGAATTTTCTATCTTCATTTTCAATATATTCAACTATTTTTTCTTGATATAAAAATACCATTGAGTTTATATTAAAAAATTTTCTTAAAGAGATTATTCCAAAATCTGATTTTACGTATTTTTCTTTTATCGCTCTTGATATCGTTGAAGAACTCAAATTTAATTCTTCAGCAATATCACAAATCTTTAAAGTATTCATTTTTTTACCTTGACTTGTAAAGAATATTTTTTGTTCTCTAATAATAATTTTCATAATTTTATCAAGAGTTTCTATCCTTTTTTCAATACAATTTATTAATTCATTTATTTTAGTATAATATTTATTATTAATTTTATCTTTCACTTTTATTTGAGGTATTGATTCTCTATTTATTTTGTAAAATATCTCATCTTTTTTTAATTCTACTAAAATGTCTGGAATAATCTGTTTTATTTTTCCAACACTATACCCACGACTTGGAATAGGGTTTAAAGATTTTATTATACTTATGTATGAAAATAAAGTGTCCTCATCAATATTTAATTTTTCTTTTAACAAATTATATTTTTTATCAGCTAATAAATAAAGATAATTTTCTACAAATAAAATTAATTTTTTATCTGTAATTCCTTTAGATTTTAATTGAATTTTTAAACATTCTTCCAATGAGTACGCACCTGTTCCATAAGGTTCTAAATTATGTACTATATTAAATGCTTCTTCCAGTTCTTTATCATCTATTTCCAGAATATCTTTTATTTCAATTTTTGATAATTCTAAATATCCTTTTTTATTTAAATTATTTATTATAAATAAACAAATTTCTTTTATTTTTTTTTCAATTTTAAAATAAGATAATTGTTCTTCTAAAATTTGAAAAAAATCTTTTTCTTCTGTTAAATAATTAATCTCTGCTTCTTTTTCATCATCATTATTAGCTTCTTGATAAGAATAATTTAATTCAACCAAACTTTCTAATCCGTTCAAAAACTCTTTGTGAATAAAATTATTTATTTCCATTATAGACATTCCTAATATATTTAATGATAATCTCATTGTTTGTGATAATTTTAAAGAGTGCATTAATTTTTGATTTTCAATAATACCTAATTTATTATCCATAATTTTCACCTTTTTTCTAAATAATTTAATTATAATATATAGTTTTTATAAAAATTATATAAAAGAAAGAGTATAAAATAATTTCTATAATCAATATATAGTAAATATTTTGTAGGCTTTATACTATTTATTTTGAGCTGCTGTCATTAAGAAAGGAATTATTTGTTTTTTTCTTGATACAACATTTTCAAGCATTATTTCATTATTTATAACATCTTTTCCAAAAGCATTTTTTACAAGTTCCAACTCTTTTCCATAAGCAAATACTAAAGAATTTGAATTTATTATATCTGTCACAACAAATAAAAATAAAGAATATCCATATTTTCCTATTTCATGTAGTATTTCTTTTTCAATTTCTTCTTTTCTATCTAATAATTCTTTTATTTGAACTGTATTGACTTGAGCTACAGCAATTTCTATATCTCCAACTGGAAATACTTTTTTATCTTGATTAATTATTTCTTTCATACTAGCCTTAGCAAAAGATGTTCCTGCAATCAACATTTCCATTCCATATTCTTGTATATCTGATACATTAGCAATTTTAGCTAATTCCTTTGCTACTTCTACATCTCTACTTGTGCAAGTAGGAGATTTAAAAAGTAAAGTATCTGAAAGTATTGCACTAAGCATAAGTAATGCATTAGTTTTATCTACTTCTACTTTTGCTTCTTTATATAATGAGTATACAATAGTTGATGTACAACCAACAGGTTCTGTTTTTATTTTTGTAGCTTCATTTGTTTGGAAATTTGCAAACTTATGATGATCTACAACTTCTAATATTTGAGCATCTTGTATTCCCTCAACTGACTGAGAAAATTCATTATGATCAACAAGTATTACTTTTTTCCTATTAAAATCTATTAAATGTTTTGTTCTAATTGTTCCAAAAACTTTTCCATCTTCTTCTAATACAGGAAAATTTGTTTGATTAACTTCTTTCATTATATTTCTAGTTTCATTTATAAAATCTTCTTTATGAAAGGAATAGTATACTTTTTGTGTATCAAGTATTCCTCCAACAGAAATAGACTGACTAATTAAAGATATAGATTTGAAAAAAGAATGTTTTACAAGCATGATAGCACATTCAGACGTTACTCTTGGACTTATAAAATCTTTTTCACCACAGCAAACTATAACAACCTTTGCTCCAGCTTGAATAGCTTTATCTATTCCATCAGTTAAAGAAGTTGTTATAACTATATCTCCTTTTTCAAGTGTATTCAATTCTGAAACTTCTTTTAAATTAGTTGTTATTTCTCCCTTAGGATAATTCCCACTTATAATCTTACCATCTAAGGCTTCCTGTAAATTTTCATAAGTTGTACTGTATTTAGCAAACAAATCTGAATAATCTATTTCTAAATAAGTGTTAGCAATATCAGATATGCTTAACATTGTCTTAAATTTCTGGTCTTTATCTACAACTGGCAAACTTGAAAAATTTTCTTTTGTCATAAGTTGAAGAGCTTCTTGTATAGAATCTTCCACTGAAACTGTACTTTTTTCAACATAGTTTAAATCTTTTATTTGAGCACTAACTGTTTTTAAAAGTTTTGGAGCTTCTACTCCAATTTTTTTTAATACAAATGCCGTTTCTTTATTTAATTCTCCCAAACGACATGGAATTACATTTAATTTTTGATTTTTTCTTAAATTTGCCATAGCTATACTAGAACATATACTATCCGTATCAGGATTTTTATGGCCAAAAACTAAAATTTCTTCCATCTATTTATCTCCTCGCTCCCTCTCTAAAAATTAATTTCTTATCTAAATTTTAATTTGTTGATTTAAAAATAGTTCGTTATAACCAGATTTCTTAACGATTAAAAATCAAGAGTTCGCTACAAATTTGGCATCAGTAAGAAGCTCTAAATGAACAAGTTCATTAAAAGCTTCTAAGATCGCTAACAAGTTAGCTCAGACACGCCAAGATTTGTTCGGCTCACTCTATTTGATTTTTAATCTAAAATCTGGGAAAATAACTCACTTATTTTTAAATTATCCAAAAGATAGCCCCGATGTCCGTATTAGTTCGAAGAGCCTGTGTTTATTGAGCTCGTAGAACTCATACGGCTATCAGGGGCTATAATAAGGTTGACAAATTAAAATTTATACTTCCCTATATTCAAAAATATTTAAAAAAAGGGACTAAATATTAGTCCCCAGTAAAATTTATTTTTCAATTCTTGTATATGGTATTAAAGCAATATTTCTAGCTCTTTTTATAGCTTTTGCTATTTTTCTTTGTAATTTAGCATTAGCTCCAGTTAATCTTGAAGGATTGATTTTTCCTTTATCAGATACAAATCTCTTTAAAAGTTCAACATTTTTATAATCAATTTCTTCAGCTTTAACTCTTAATTTTGCTCTTCTTCTTCTGAATTCTGCCATTTTCTTCCTCCTTTTCGAGAATAACGATTTTTCTACTAAAATTAGTCTTGTTTAACAACTATGTATCTCATTACAGATTCCATAATATTTAACTTAGATTCTACTTCTGCTAATTTTGTTCCGTCAATCTCAAAAGTAGTTAGTACATAAAAACCAGATTTTTTCTTATCTATTGGATAAGCTAATTTTCTTTCTCCCCATTTTTCTGTCTTAGCTATTGTAGCTCCATTTGAAGTTAATAAAGTATTTACTTCATTTACTAAAGCTTCTCTTCCTTCTTCTAAAACAGTAGGATTGATGATGTACATAATTTCATATTTTTTCATAGCATTAACCTCCTCCCTATGGTTTTTGCCCAAAACACTCCGTTTTTGAGCAGGGCTTGTTTAGTATACCATATTTTTAAATTATTTTCAATAATTATTTTCTATTTCTTAAGAATGGAGGAATATCCAATTCTTCATCATCCTCACTCACTTCTTTTTTTACCTTAGATTCTTCATATCTTGTTGTATCAACATTTATGAAAGGTTCATTTTTTGAATTTTCATCTTTAAAATTGTTAGCAATAATTATAACTTCTATTTTATCTACATATTCTGGAACAATAGTAACTCCAAACATTACGTCATCTGGTTCTCTTCCAGTAGCTTCTCCTATAATTTTTGCAATTTCATTAGTTTCAGTTAACTTAATATCTTGACCTGTTATTAGGTTCATTAATATCTTATCTGCACCTTCTATAGATTTTTCTAATAAAGGAGATTGTAATGCCATTTCTGCAGCCTTTTTAATTTTATTTTCTCCTTCTCCAGCTCCATAACCTAAAACTGCTACTCCAGAGTCCTTTAATGTTGCCTTAATATCTGCAAAATCTAGGTTAATAAATCCTTGTCCTAATACTAAATCAACAACTGCTTTTATACCTATACCTAAAATATTATTTGCTTCTTTAAAAGCATTAGCTAAAGTTATTTCTTTATCTGGTAAATCAAATAATCTATCATTAGGTATAACTACTAAACTGTCAACATTTCCTCTTAATTTTTCTATTCCATTTTCAGCATTTTTTGCTCTTTTTTTACCTTCAAAACCAAATGGTCTTGTTACAACAGCAACAGTTAATATACCTAATTCCTTAGCTATTCCCGCTATTATTGGAGCTGCTCCTGTCCCTGTTCCTCCACCCATTCCAGCAGTTATAAAGATCATATCGATATCTTTCAAAAGTTCTTTTATCTTTTCTATATCTTCTTCAGCAGATTGTCTTCCAACTTCTGGGTCTGCTCCAGCACCTTGACCCTTTGTCAATTTTTCTCCTAATTGAAACTTTCTATCTGCTAGTGACTTTTCTAAATCTTGTTTATCTGTGTTTGCTGCTATATACTCTACACCACCAACACCTGAATATATCATATCATTAATGGCGTTTCCACCACCACCACCAACACCTATTACTTTTATTTTTACTAGATCTTTTAGTCCTTCAGCCATTACTGTTCCCCCTTATTTTATATTTTTAGAAAAGATCCACAATATCTCTTATCAATTTTTTGAAAAATCCATCTGCTTTTTCTTCTTCAAATTCTTCATCATCTTCTAATATTTCATCTATTTCTTCTTTTTTTCTATTAGTTTCAACCTCTTTGTGAGTATCTTCAACTTCTTCTATGGAATTAGTCTTTCTATCTACATATTCTCGATATTCTCTTTCCATATCTTCAAGAAAAATTCCTATAACAACTGCTTCGCTATAACCAGGGTTTTCAAGTCCTTTTATTTCTATCGGCTTTATTTTTCTTACTATGTAACCAGATTTTGCTGATATCGACTCTGATACTCCATCTAAAGCTACAGTTCCACCTGTTAAAACTATTCCTTTAGCTAAATGCCCATTAAACCCAGAATTTTCTATTGTTCTAGTTATAAATTTCAAAACATCCAAAGTTCTTTCCATTATTGCATCTTTTATTTTTCTTAAAGAGATTTTTTTTGTTCCTAGTTTTATTGTATTATCATTTTCAAATTCTTTATTCTTAAATCTTTCAAAGACTTCTTTAGCTTCTTCAATACTTATTTCAAAATAATGGCTCAAATCTGAAATATAATGCCATTCTCCAATAGCTAAAGATTTTGCATATAAAACCTTTCCGTTTTTCATCAGAAGTAGATTTGTATTTGAGTAACCTACATCAACTAAAGCCACTCCCATTTTTTTTGTTTCATCATCTAATGTCCCTTTAGCTGCCACATAAGAACTCAAGTAAACTCTTTCAACATCTATTCCTATTTTATTTATTATTTCTAAAAATTTTTCTACATAGCTATCCTCAACATACACTAAATGTACATCAGCCTGTAATTCACTTGCAACCATTCCTATTGGTTGTTTTACAATTCCTGGACTATCTAGTCTTTTATTATATATCTCTGTATAGAGTATTCTATATAAGCTTTCTCTTCCAGCAAATATTTTCCTTTTAGCTTCTGCATAAAGTTCTTCCATATCAGCTTCAGTTATTTCTTTTTCAGGAAATTTTAATTTAACATTAACTGTCGATGAAATAACATTGGATCCTGCTAGACCTAAAGATAATTTTTCTATTTGGAAACCTTTCTTTTCTATTTCTTTAACAGCGTCTTGTAAAGAGTCTGTTAAAGCTTCTACATCTTCAATTACTGATTTTCTTATTCCTTTACTTTTTACTTTTACATAATCAATTACTGAAATTTTATCAAAGGTTGAATTAATCTCTCCAACTAAAAGCTTTATTTCATTATTTCCAATGTCTAATGCTACTTTTTTTATGCTATTCATTTTTCTTCCTCACCTATATATTTTATTATATAATCATCAAATCTTAAATCAATGTAGTCTATTTTTCTTTCTTTTGACATTTTTAAATAAAGTTGCACTGCTATTGAATATTTTTCTTTGTTTGTTTTTTTATCTATTTTAAATTTTACTCCATCTTCCAAGATTATAACTATTTCTTTATCATCTAATATATATATTTGAGATATGCTATCTCTTGTGTTTTTATCTAAGATATTATTTAAAATTTTAGTTATCTCCTTAATTTCACCTTCCGTACTAGCTACAATAAAAGGTAAATCTTCTATCTTTTGCTCATTCAAATAACCAAAAATTACACCACTTTCGTCTACTAAATATATATTTTTCCCTATTACAGCATAATAAGAGAGAGACTTGTCTTCAATATTTATACTAACCTCTCCTAATTTATTCATATCAACTTCAGCAGTCTTTATTCTAATATCTTTTTCTAGTATTCTTTTTATCTCTTGTAAATCTAACTTTTTAATATTTTTATTATATAGTATTTCAGTTAGGTTTGTCAATTCAGGTTGTAACATTTTTGAATTTTCTGAAATATTTATTTTAGTTATATTAAAATAATCTAAATTTAAAAAATTTTGAGATAAAATATAGAACAAATAAATTATTCCACTAAAAATTAAAAATCTTATAGCCATATAGTCTCCCTAATCTTTAAAGAATGTTTCAACTGTCATTCTTACTATATCATCAAAAGTATATCCTTGAAGAGTAGCTAAATCTGGAATCAAACTTGTTTTTGTCATTCCTGGAGATGAGTTTACTTCTAAGAAATAAAGTTTTCCTTCACTCAATATAAAGTCACTTCTTGAAGTCCCTTTCATATCAAATTCACTGTGGATTTTCTCAGCCAGTTTCATAGCTTCTTTATATAACTTATCTTCTATTTTAGCAGGAAATTCGTGAACAGAACCTCCATTAGCATATTTTGAATCATAATCATATAGAACATCTGCCTTAGGTATTATCTTTAAAACTCCTAGTGCTTTTCCATTTAATACTCCAACTGTTAACTCTTCTCCAACAATATAATCTTCAATTATAGGCTTTTTTAATTCTTTTACTGCTTTTTCAGCTTCTTCTTTATTATTGCATAAAAATAATCCTTTACTTGAACCTTCATCCATAGGTTTTATTATAACAGGATATTTTTCAATTTCATCAACTTTTTCATAAGCTTTAGGAGTTCTTATTCCTATACTTTGAGCTATTTGTTTAGTCTTATTTTTATCCATTGTTATTGCACTAGCAAGAACTCCTGAACCTGTATACTTTTTACCTAGTATATCTAGAACCGCTTGGATTTTTCCGTTTTCTCCATTTCCCCCATGTAATACTAAATATGCTAAATCATATTCATTTTCAATAAAAGCACTCACTTGATTTTTTTCATCTAAAACAACTTTATAAGCATTATACCCT
Organism: Fusobacterium massiliense; assembly: GCF_900095705.1. Taxonomy (NCBI): domain Bacteria; kingdom Fusobacteriati; phylum Fusobacteriota; class Fusobacteriia; order Fusobacteriales; family Fusobacteriaceae; genus Fusobacterium; species Fusobacterium massiliense. The sequence goes on from NZ_LT608326.1 coordinate 72,963, forward strand.
TGGTTTAATAAACTTTCTAAAACAGCTTCTCCACTTTTTAATGAAATTTCCTTTTCTGAAGAAGTTCCTCCCATAAAAACTGCTATCTTCATAATTATCTCCTATTAATTAAAAATATATATCAAATAAAAATGACAATCTATTCATTTATTTAACTATTATTATTTCTTCTTCCAATTTTACATTAAATTTTTCATCTACACTTTTCTTAACTAAATTTAAAATACCTTCTATATCAGAAAATTTAGCATTCCCTAAATTTAATACAAAATTAGGATGTTTTTCTGCTATTTGAGCATTTCCTATTACAGTACCTTTTAATCCACATTCTGATATAAGCCTTGCAGCAAAATCTCCTGTCGGATTTTTAAAAGTGCTTCCTAAACTTGGCTTATCTAAAGGGTGTTTACTTTCTCTTAATTCTTTTATTTCTTTTACTCTAGCTCCATTAAAACCTTTTTCAAATTCAAATGTTGCAGATAAGATTACCCATTTTTTGTCTTGCACTTCTGTTTTTCTATAGGAAACTCTTATATCTTCTTTTTTTATTTCCCTTATTTGATAATTTTCATCAAATATTTCAACAGACTTAATCCTATCAAAAATTTCAGAACCAAATGCTCCTCCATTCATATAAACAAGTCCACCAATAGTTCCTGGTATTCCAAATAAACTTTCAATTCCTGTATAATCGTATTTTTCCATAAAATCAATTAGCTCTTTTATATTTGCTCCTGTATCAACTTTAACTAATCCATTTACTAAATTTTCTATTTTGTTAAGTCTTTTTGTACAAACAAAAGTTCTATCCATATAATCATCAGTAAAAAGTACATTAGTTCCATTTCCTAATAAAAATATATTGTTATTTTCTTTGTAAACATCAATTATTTCTTCTTTATTTTCAAGAATAATTAATTTTTTTGCTTTTCCTCCAACTCTCATATTAGAGTAATTTTTCATCTCTTGATCTAAGAAAACTTTCATTTTAATCCTTTCTATTCTTCAATTTCATCTAATTCTTCAGCAATTTGATGAGCTAAAGTTGATATGTCTCCTGCTCCCATAAAAATATATGTTGAATCTTTTTTTACTTTAGATACATATTTTTTTATATCTTTCCAATCATTCATAACTTCAATATTTGAGTGATTTATATGTTCTTTTAGAACTTCACTCGATATATTAAATTCATTTTTTTCACCTGCTGCATATATTGGTAAAAGAATTACTTTATCTACATTTGTAAAGGCATCTTTAAATTCATCTAACAAGAAATGCACTCTACTATATCTATGTGGTTGAAATATAGCTACAAGTCTTGAATTATCTATCCCTTTGATCGCTTTCAAAGTCGCTTTTATTTCTGTTGGGTGATGAGCGTAGTCATCTACTATTCTTACTCTCTTAGTTTTATTCCCATATCCATTTTCTATATTTTTATCAAATAAGACATCATATCTTCTTTTTGACCCTTTAAACTTTAAAAGGGCTTCTTTTATTTCATTCGCACTTACTCCAAACTCTAAAGCCATGTATATAACAGGTAAAGAATTTTGAATATTATGGTCTCCCGGAATATTCAAAACATATTCTCCTTTATCTTCCCCATTTATAACTACTGTAAAAATAGTCTTTCTATCTTCAACTCTAATATTTTTTGCATATATATCTGCTTTTTCATCTTTTATTGAATAAGTAATTATTTTTTCTGCTTCTGGTATATCTTTTAAAATAGATCTTATATTATTACAATCAGCACAAACTAAAGCTTCATTTTGTGTATTTGATATAAATTTAATAAAAGATTTCTTTATATTTTCTAATGTTCCATGGACATCTAAATGATCTGCATCTATATTAGTTACAACACAATATTTAGGCTTCATATATAAAAATGAGTTATCACTTTCATCAGCTTCAGCAATAAAATATTCACTCATACCAGGCTTAGCATTGGATTGTATTTCTGGTAAAATACCTCCCACAACTATAGTAGGATCTTTTTTTAACATTACAGCTGACATCATTGACGATGTTGTAGTTTTACCATGAGTTCCAGCTATAGCAATACCTGTTTCATTATTTAAAAGTTTTGCTAATAATTCTCCTCTTTTTAATATTTTTATCCCGTTATTTATAGCATACGAATATTCTGGGTTAGTTTCTTTTATAGCAGTCGAAGCTACAACAAAGTCTACTCCTTTAACATTTTCTTCATTATGCTCATCGTATACTGTTATTCCCATAGATAACAAATCTTCTGTTACATAATTTCTACAAATATCAGCACCTAAAACTTCGTAACCTTTGCACTTCATTATTTTTGCAAGACCACTCATTCCGATTCCATTTATTCCTATAAAATAAATCTTTTCCATTTATGTCAATTCCTCCAAATATCTAAATTAGCTATTATTTCTTCAGCTGCATTAGATTTTTTTAATGATTTTAGTCTAATTCTCATCTTTTTTAATTTTTCATCATTTTTTATTAAAGCAAAAACCTTCTGTACTGCTTCATCCATTTCATTTTTCATATAGATATATGCAGATTCATTATCTGATAATACTTTTGCATTCTCATATTGTCCAACCTTTGCTGAACTATATGGAAGTATTACTGAAGGTCTTTCTAACTCTATTATTTCTGATATTGTTAAAGCTCCTGCTCTACACATTACTAAATCAGCAGCTGCCATAATATTTAAGATATTATTAAAATATGAATCTATAACATCTTGTTCTTTTTTATATTTTAAATCTTTTTTCATTTCTTCAAAATTTTGATTTCCTGTTGCCCAATAAACAACTATATCTTTATCATTATAAAATTTTTCCCAATACTTTAGTACTGTTTTATTTATGTCTTGAGCTCCTAAACTTCCACCTGTTATCAAAATTAATTTTTGTTCAGGTTTTATCCCTAATTTTTCTCTTTCTAAAGCATATTTTAATCCTTCTATACTTTTTCTAAGAGGATTTCCTGTTACTTTAAATTTTCCTTGATGTTTTATAGGAATATCATCATAAGTCTTATCAAAAGCTAAGAATGTCAATTTTGCAAACTTATAAAACAACTTATTAGCCATACCAAAACTAACATTTTGCTCTTGTAAATATATTTTCTTCTTCAAAAATATTCCTGCAATTATAGTTGGAATCGAAATATAATTTCCAAAACCTATTATTGCATCAGGCTCTATCTCTTTAACAATTCTATATGCCTCTCTTATTGAACTTATATATTTTTTTATATTTTTAAAGCTTCTAGGAACAACTATATCAATCCCTATAAATTTATGGCCACTTTGAGGAACTATATCTTTTTCCATACGAGATGTACTTCCAATAAATATAGGTTCAATTCCTTTAGCTTTCAATTTATCTGCAACTGCTAGAGCTGGATATATATGCCCCCCTGTTCCTCCAGTAGTCAATATAACTTTTTTCATATTACACCTACCCAAAAATTTTTAAAACTAATTCTTTAAAAACTTTTCCTCTATGTTCAAAAGAATTAAATTGATCATAACTTGATGTTGCTGGTGAAAGTAAAATAACTTCGTTTGAATCTTTAGTAAATCTTTTCTTCATGTCTAAAAGAGAATTTTCTAAATTTTCTAGTTTATGAATCTTATTTTCTTCATACCCAACTTTTTTTAGCTCTTTCTCTATTTTATCTGCTATGAGCCCTATTAAATAAACTTCTTTTATATCTTCTTTTATCATTTCAGCAAGTGGAGCTAAGTCAACCCCTTTATCGTATCCACCACATATTAAGATACTATTTTTATACGCTTGAATAGCAAACTTTGTTGAATCAACATTTGTTGCTTTTGAATCGTTTATAAATTGTAATTTCCCATAACTAAAAAATAGTTCTGTTCTGTGTTCTAATGGAGTTGCTACCATTAAAAACTCTCTTACTTTATCCATATCTAAATTTAAAATTTCAGCAGTAGCTACCATAAATAAAGTATTTTCTAAATTATGAATACCTTTCAAACTTAATTTATCTGTTTCTATTATAAATTTATTATGAGCATAAATTTTATTTTCTTTTACATCTACATCAGCTTTAGAGAACTTTGAAACAGTTACTTTTTTTGCTTTTATTTTTTCTTTTCTTTTTTCTGTTTCCAAATCATCAATATTTTCAATAAAATAAGATGTTTCATCTTGATTTTTTTGAATATTTAATTTTGTATCATAATACTCATCAAAACTATGATATCTTTCTATGTGATCTGGTCCCATGTTTACTATCATAGATATATAAGGTTTAAAATTTTCTAAATTTTCTAGTTGGAACGAACTCAATTCTAATACAACAAAATCTAACTCGCCATCTTTTAATAAAACATCAGAAAACGATCTACCAATATTGCCAGCAAAAGTTGCTTTATACCCAGCATAGTTTAACATATCTGATATTTTAGCTGTCGTTGTGCTTTTACCATTAGTTCCTGTAACAGCTATCAATTTAGTTTTATACCCTTTTTCAAGCATATAGTTATAAGCTACTTCTATTTCATCTAAAATTTTTATTCCTCTTTTTTTTACTTCCAACACAAAATCATTGTATGGTATTCCCGGGCTCTTTATAAAGTACTCTAAACCATCTAAGTGATTTAATGCTTCTATTGAAGTCATAGCTTTTTTATCATCGACTAAAATAACTTCATAATTTTCATGTTCTAATAATTCTTTTGCTCCATTTCCACTAATTCCACTACCATAAATCATTACTTTTCTCATAGCAAACCTCTCATTCTTATCATTCCTAAGGCTATTATTCCGAATATAAGTGTTGTTATCCAAAATCTCATAGTTACTTTTGATTCTGGTACTCCAGAAAGTTCAAAATGATGATGTATTGGAGCCATTTTAAATATTCTCTTTCCTCTCATTTTGAATGAACCAACTTGTAGTATAACTGATATAGCTTCCACAACAAATATAAAACCAAGTACTGGTAGGATTAGTTCTTGCTTTAATATTATAGCTATTACACCTAATATTCCTCCAAGTGTTAATGAACCAGTATCTCCCATAAATATTTGAGCTGGATAGCAATTATACCATAAGAATCCTAATCCAGAACCTGTTACAGCTGATAAAAATACACTTATTTCTCCTGAACCTACTGTATAAAATAAATTTAAATGCGAACTTAATTCTGTATGACCAGTAAAATATGCAATAACTCCTAATATTGTTGAACATATTATCATAGGCATTATAGCTAAACCATCAAGACCATCTGTTATATTTACAGCATTTGATGTTCCCATCAATATTATTTGTATTAAGAAAAACATTCCTACTGCTCCTATATAATAAGGTGCTGAACTTATAGGATTTATTAAAGAAAAGTCTACCATAGGTCTTCCTGTAAATCCTATAAAATACAAATACAACCAAACTATTAAAGCTATAGTTGCTTGAAATAATAATTTTTTTCTTCCAGCTAGTCCTTTTTTACTAACTGTAAACTTTCTATAGTCATCAATGAAACCAATTCCTGCAAACATCAAAGTTGATAATAATAACAACAATATTAATGTGTTTTTTAAGTCGTTTATTAATAAACTGCTTATCAAAATGGAAGCTATGATGAGAACTCCTCCCATAGTAGGTGTCCCTTTTTTAGCAAAATGAGAACTTGGACCATCATCTCTTATTTCTTCCCCAAATTTCTTTATTTTTAAGTATTTTATAAATGGTTTACCCGCAAACAAAACTATACAAAACGACAATACAAAACTTATAAAAGCTCTTAGATATATAGATTTTAAAAATAATAAACTTTCAAAATGCTCACTTAAAAAATATAGCATTAGTCATTCATCTCCTCTTGTGCTTTAATTATATCTTCAAGAGCCATTCCTCTTGAACCTTTTAATAGCACTACCTTTTCCATTCTTATATTTTTCAAACTTTCAACTATACCCTCTTTAGTTGGATAATGCCAATATCTATATTCTTCTCTTTGGCTTTTCATAAAAATATCATAAGCCTTTTTCATTTTTTCCCCATGAAGATAAATCAGCTTAATTTTTTTATCAAGCAAATACTTCAATACATCTATGTGATAGTCTATTTCTTTTTCTCCTAACTCTAGCATATCACCTAAAATTGCTATTTTGTATCTGTCTTCATAGATTTCATTCAAAGTATCTATTGCCGCTTTCATAGAGCTTGGACTTGCATTATAAGCATCGTTTATATATATATCTTCACCCACAACTATTTCTTGCAATCTCATCTTACTAATTTTCACATTTTTTAATCCTGCTTGAATTTCTTCATAAGATAAACCCAATCTATTAGCAACTTCTATTGCTAAGGCAGCGTTTGAAATATTATGCTTTCCTATTAAGTTCATTTCATATTCCAAACCGTTGACTGTAAACTTACTACCTGTATTTGTAAACTCATACTCTTCAATTCTATAATTATTATTTTCTCCAAAACCAGCTTTGCTTACATCTAATTTCTTTAAGTATTCATCATCTCCACAAACAAAACTATTTTCTTTTTGAACAAATTCAAAAAGTTCAGTCTTTGCTTTAAAAACATTATCTCTTGTTTTTAAAAATTCAAGGTGTGAATCCCCTATATTTGTGATTATTCCATAATCTGGACTTGAAATTTCTCCAAGCCTTCTAATTTCTCCTAAACTACTCATTCCCATTTCTAAAACAGCATACTTATCTTCGTCTGTTAAATTCAATATAGTGTAAGGTAAGCCTATATGGTTGTTATAGTTTCCCTCTGTCTTCAATGTTTTTGCTCTTTGGCTAAGTAATGAATATAATATATCTTTTGTAGTTGTTTTTCCATTACTTCCTGTTATTCCAATTACTCGTATTCCCAATTTTTTTCTGTATTTATGAGCTAAATCTTGCATAGTAGCCACAGTTTCTTTTACCAATACAATCTTTTCATTCTTTATATCTGTTTTATCTGCTATAATCAAAGAAGCTCCTTTATTTAATGCTTCTTCGACATATTGATTTCCATTATTTATTGCAAAAAAGATAGACCCTTTCTCTATTTTTCTACTATCCATAACCACTGAAGTTATCTTTACTTCTTTTCCAAATTCTTCAAAAATTAATTTTTCTAATTTTTCTCTTTTTAAAATTTCTGAAAACTCTTTTAAATCTTCACAAACTAAAGTTTCTTGAGTATTAATCTTTTCCATATCCCTCTTCCCATATCCTGTTTTTACTAAAATTGTTTTTATTTTTGATTTTATACCCGCATCAATATCAGATTTTTTATCTCCTATCATATATGATTTATCTCTATCTATATTATATTTTTTTATAGCTTCCTCTATCATTTTATTTCCAGGTTTTCTACAATCGCATTCAACCTTATACTTTCCTATCCCTTTTGTTGGGTGATGAGGACAATAATAAAATTCTTCTATTTCAACTCCATTATTTTTTAATATGCTTTGCATATTTGAATTAAAAATTTCTAAATCTTCTTCTGTAAAATAATTTCTAGCTATACCTGATTGATTAGTTACAACTATCAATTTGTATCCTAGATTTTTAAAAGTTTTTAAGGCTTCTATTGCACCTTTTTCAAAAATTAAATCTTCTTTCTTATAAATGTAATCTTTCTCTACATTTATTGTTCCATCTCTATCTAAAAAAATTGCTTTATTCATTTTTATCCTCAATTTTATATCATAATTAGTCTGACATTACATTATAGCATAAATATTGAAATTTGTTATTAATTTTAGAAAAAAATTATTTTTAAAATTTGTAACATATGTTACTGATTTTTTTTATTACTTAATTTATATTATTTATAACGAAATAAACTATATAAAATTTTAGGAGGAAATAAATGAGTAACAATATGTTTTGCTATCAATGTCAGGAAACTGCTCAAGGAACTGGATGTACAAGTATTGGAGTTTGTGGAAAAACTTCTACAACATCTGGTTTACAAGATTTACTAATATATGCAGATAAGGGAGTAGCTGCAATATCTTCTGTTTTAAGAAAAAATGGAAAAGCAACGGAAATAATAAAAAATAGGGTGAATAGATACTTAGTAAACTCTCTATTTATAACTATAACTAATGCTAATTTTGATGATAATCATATTTTAGATGAAGTTAGAGTTGGATTAAAATTAAGAGATGAATTAAAAGCTCTTGCTACAGCTGATGAATTAAAAGAAGCTGAAAAGTATGGTGCTGATTTAGTAAATTGGCATTTAGAAACTGACGAAGATTTAATAAAATTCTCAGAAGACCAATCAGTAGTTGGAATATTAAGAACTGAAAATGAAGATGTTAGATCTTTAAGAGAATTAGCTATTTACGGATTAAAAGGTATGTCGGCTTATGCTGAACATGCAATGAATTTAGGAAAAACAAACGATGAAATTTTCTCTTTTACAGAAAAAGTTTTATTGTCTACTATGGATGATAGCTTAACTGCTGATGAATTAGTTGCTCTTGTATTAGAAGTTGGAGAATACGGAGTAAAAGTTATGGCTTTATTAGATGAAGCTAATACGTCTGTTTTAGGGACTCCTGAAATTACAAAAGTTAAAATAGGAGCTGGAACAAGACCTGGAATTTTAATCAGTGGACATGATTTATGGGATTTAAAACAATTACTTGAACAAAGTAAAGATTCAGGAGTAGATATTTATACTCACTCAGAAATGTTACCTGGACATGCTTATCCAGAGTTAAAAAAATACCCTCATTTCTATGGTAATTATGGAAATGCTTGGTGGGATCAAAGAAAAGATTTCACAAACTTTAATGGACCTATAGTATTTACAACTAACTGTATAGTTCCACCAACAAAAAATGCTACATATAAAGACAGAGTTTTCACAACAAATGCAGCAGGTTTCCCTGGATGGAAAAGAATTAAAGTTAATGCAGATGGAACTAAAGATTTTTCTGAAATAATAGAACTTGCAAAAACATGTCAACCTCCAGTAGAAGTTGAAAGCGGAGAAATAACTGTTGGATTTGCTCATAATCAAGTTTTAAGTCTTGCTGATACTGTTGTTGAAAATATAAAAAATGGTTCTATCAGAAAATTTGTTGTAATGAGTGGTTGCGACGGAAGAATGTCACAAAGACATTATTATACAGAATTTGCTGAAAAACTACCAAAAGATACAATTATTTTAACTTCTGGTTGTGCTAAATTCAAATACAACAAATTAAACTTGGGAGATATTAATGGTATTCCTAGAGTGCTAGATGCTGGTCAATGTAATGACTCTTATTCTTGGGCTGTTGTTGCATTAAAATTAAAAGAAGTATTCAATTTAAATGATATAAATGAGCTTCCTATAGTATTTAATGTTGCTTGGTATGAACAAAAAGCTGTTATAGTTTTACTTGCTTTATTATACTTAGGAGTTAAAAATATTCACTTAGGACCTACTTTACCAGGTTTCTTATCAGCTAATGTTGCTAAAGTTTTAGTAGAAAACTTTGGTATAGCTGGAATTACTACTGTTGAAGAAGATTTAAAAAAGTTTGACTTGGCTTAATTTATAATTTCTTTTCAAAAGCTATCTAAAATTATAATTTATAAACTAATATATAATTATTAGAAAGCTTAATATTAATTAGTTAAAATAGTTTACTCTTGACGTCCGTATTATAGATTCTACGTGCTTAGTATACTTAGGTTCTTCAAGCTAATATGGACGTCAAAGTCTAACTATTGTATAAAAAAACTTGACTTTTAGAAAAAAATATATATAATAGGAACAAATACATTTTAAGAAAGGAGTTAAGAAAATGAAACTATATCAACAAAATATGACTACACAAAATAGTTGGCAAAGCCACTGGATATAGAGGTTATTTCTTAATGTTTTCTTAAAGCATATAGATATAACCTTTTTGACTTGGTCGTATCTATGTGGCTTACTATATATTAAAGATTTCCACATAGAATAAATAATATCTATGTGGTTTTTTATTATTAAATTATTTATAAAAATAAACCACAGGAAACTGTGGTTTTTATTTTTATATAGGAAAGTATAAAATCAAATAATGAAATTTAGTCTCTGATGTTTGTATTAGTTCGAAGAGCCTGTGTTCATTGAGCTCGTAGAACTCATACGGCTGTCAAGAGACTTTATTTATACTCTAATTATCTGCAGTAAAATTAGAAAAGTTATTTAAAATTTAGGAGGATTTATTATGAAAAAAAATGTTTTAGGTTTTATTGTTGTGATTGTTATAGCTTTAGCTTATTATTTTGTAAATAATACGAAAAAAGGAAATGAAGATGTGGCTAAAAGTGAAAAAGTCATTAATATCGGTGTGTTGCAACTGCTTAGTCACCCTGCATTAGATAGTATCTATAAAGGTTTAGAAGAAGAACTTGCAAGACAAGGTTATGAAAATGGAAAAAATATTAAAATTGATTTACAAAATGCACAAGGAGAACAAAGTAATCTTGCTCTTATGAGTGGAAAATTAGTTTCTGAAAAAAATGATATCCTAGTTGGAATTACTACTCCAGCAACTTTAAGTTTAGCAAATGTAACAAAGGATATTCCTATTGTTATGGCAGGAATAACTTACCCAGTTGAAGCCGGGCTTATTGCAAGTGAAGATAAACCTGGAAATAATATAACTGGAGTAAGTGATAGAACTCCAATAAAGCAACAATTAGAATTAATTAAACAAATTATCCCTAATTTAAAAACTCTTGGATTATTATATACTTCAAGTGAAGATAATTCTATAAAACAAATAGAAGAAGCTAAAAAATATGCAGAAGAATTGGGAATAAATATAAAATTAGCAAGTATTGCAAATACAAACGATATACAACAAGTTACAGAAAGCTTAGCTAGTGAAGTTAATGCAATATTTGTTCCTATTGATAATACAATAGCAAGTGCTATGGCTACAGTTGTAAAAGTAACTGACAAATTTAAAGTTCCTGTATTCCCATCAGCAGACACTATGGTAAAAGATGGTGGAGTTTTAGGTTTAGGTGTTGACCAATATCAAATAGGAGTTTCAACTGCAAAAGTTTTAATAGATATTTTAAAAGGTGGAAAACCAGCTGAAATGCCAATAGTTTTAGCCAATAAAAGTATTATTTATTTAAATGAAGCTCAAACAAAAAAACTTGGTTTAGAAATTCCAGCAGACATAAAAGAAAAAGCAGAAATAGTTGGAAATAAATAAAAATTAATTTAGAATAACAAAAAAGAAAGGAAAATAAAAATGGATTTAATTATTTCAGCAATTTCACAAGGAATTTTATGGTCTTTATTATCATTAGGTTTATTTATAAGTTTTCGTATATTAAATATAGCAGATATGACAACAGAGGGTGCCTACCCTCTTGGTGCAGCCGTATGTGTAAGTTTAATTCAAACAGGAATGTCTCCAATTTTAGCTATATTTATAGCAATGTTAGCTGGAGCTTTAGCTGGAGCTCTAACATCAATATTCATTAATATTTGTAAAATTCCTAGTTTACTAGCAGGTATTCTTACTATGACAGCTTTACTTTCAGTTAATTTAAGAGTTATGGGAAGACCAAATTTAAGTTTACTTAATCACAAAACAATATTTGATATATTTTCATCAGTGAGTTTACCTCCATATTTTGATTCAATAATTGTTGGAATAATAATTGTTAGTCTCGTTATTTTCTTTATGCATTTTTTCTTTAATACTGAATTAGGACAAGCACTTATAGCAACAGGAGATAACCCTAAAATGGCATCTTCTTTAGGAATTTCAACAAAAAAAATGACACTTTTAGGTTTGATGTTATCAAACTCAATAGTAGCTCTCACTGGAGCAATATTATCACAAAACAACGGTTATGCTGATGTTAATAGTGGACTAGGAGTAATCGTTGTGGCTCTTGCTGCTATCATTATCGGTGAGGTTATTTTTGGTGATGTCAATTTTTTAACAAGACTTATATGTATAATTCTAGGTTCAATAATATATAGATTGTTGTTAGTCTTTGTCTTAAAATTAAATATCATAGAAGCAAATGATTTTAAAATTATCTCAGCTCTATTAATAGCACTATTTTTAAGTGTTCCTGAATTAAAAAAATATATTAACATTTCAAGAGAAAAAGGAGATAACTAATATGGCTTTTATAGAATTAAAAAATATTAATAAAACTTTTTTTCCTAACACGAATAGAGAATATCATGCATTAAAAAATATTAATTTATCTATAAATAAAGGAGATTTTATTACTATTATTGGTGGAAATGGTGCCGGAAAATCAACTTTATTTAATGCAATATCAGGAGTTTTCTCTTTAGATAGTGGAAATATTATTATTGATGAAAAAGATATCTCTAAAACTAAAGAAAACGAAAGAGCTAGATATATAAGTAGAGTTTTTCAAAATCCCTCAGATAATACAGCTCCTCGTATGACAGTAGCCGAAAATATTGCTCTTGCAAGTAAACGTGGTGAAAAAAGATTTCTTAAAACAGCTAAAAATAGAGAAAACTTAAAAATATACGAAGAATTATTAAAATCATTAAATTTGGGTCTAGAAAATAAATTGAATACAGAAATGGCTGTCTTATCAGGTGGACAAAGACAATCGATAGCTCTTTTAATGGCAACAATAAAAGAGCCACAACTTTTATTATTAGATGAGCATACTGCTGCTCTTGACCCTAAAACTCAAAAGTTAATTATGACTTTATCAAAAGAAAAAGTTGAAGAAAAAAATATAACAACATTAATGATTACTCATAATCTACAAGACGCTTTAACTTATGGAAATAGAATGCTACTTTTACATCAAGGAAAAATTGTGAGAGATTTTTCTCAAGAAGAAAAAAGCAAGCTCTCTGTTACAGATGTATATAAAATAATGGTTGAGCTTGATTAAAATGATAATTTTACTTCTTGCAACTATAAAAATAAAATGATATAGTATTTAAAAATATAAGAATTTTAAATGAATAAGGTGATATTATGAGGAAAGATTTTATAGATTGGGACGAGTATTTTATGGGCATTGCCCTTTTGTCTTCAATGAGAAGTAAAGATCCAAACACTCAAGTTGGAGCTTGTATAGTAAACGAAGATAAAAGAATAGTTGGTGTTGGTTATAACGGACTTCCTAAAGGTTGTAATGACGAGGACTTTCCTTGGGAGAGAGAGGGAGAATTTTTAGAAACTAAATATCCTTATGTTTGCCATGCCGAGTTAAATGCTATTTTAAATAGTATACAATCTTTAAAAGATTGTATTATCTATGTTGCATTGTTCCCTTGTAACGAATGTAGCAAAGCAATTATACAAAGTGGGATTAAAGAAATCGTATACTTATCTGATAAACACAATGGAACAGATGCAAATAAAGCTTCAAAAAAAATGTTAGAAACTGCAGGAATAAAATTTAGACAATTTACACCTAAATTAAAAAAATTAGAAATTAATTTTTCATAATTTCTATTTTATTTATATCTTTTTTCTTCCTCTTGTTGTTTCCTATAATTTGACCAGTTAGGATCATTTTTCATATTTTTCTTAAGTTGTTTCATATATTTAGCTGTTGCTAAGGCATCTCTATATCTCTTTGAAATTTTTCTAGGGAATGATAGGATTCCATCAAGAAGTCTATTGCAATATTTATCAATACTGGTAAAGAACTTTTTTATTCTAGTATATTGATATATTTCTGAGCAATGAGGACATCTATACTTTGCAACTTTATTTGTTATTTTCATTTTTTTTGAGCAACTTGGGCATATAATTACAATTTTTTCCATAAACCTCTCCTATTAATATTTTTTATTTTAATATTTTAACAAATATCTATTAGTATAGCAAGGAGTAAAAAAATGTTTGATACTTTGAAAAATACTGTTATTTTTAATGGACTTAAAAATGAAGAAATTGACTTAATATTAAAAAAAATTAAATTTTCTAAAAAACGATACGATATAGATGAACAAATAGCTTTTAGAGGAGATAAAGTAAATGGTGTCCTTATTATTTTAAAAGGCCGTATTTCAACAGAAATGTTAAATGAAGAAGGAAATGTTATAAAAATTGAAGAACTTACAAATTCTGATATTATAGCTCCAGCTTTTATTTTTGGAGATAGCAATATACTTCCCGTTGATTTAGTAACTATTGAAAGTACTGAAATTTTATTTATTGAAAAAAAAGAATTACTAAAGTTATTATCTATAAATGAGATAATTTTAGAAAATTTTTTGAATGAAATTTCTAACAAAACCCAATTATTGAGTAACAAAATATGGAATAATTTTAATAATAAGACTATACAAAAAAAACTTGCTAATTATATTACAAAGAATTCTAAAAATTTAGAGTTTGAAATAAAAAATATAAGTAATTTAGCTGAAAAATTTGGAGTTGAAAGACCTTCTCTTTCTCGAGTCTTAAGTTCTTTTGTTAAACAAGGAAAAATAGAAAAAATTAGTACTAAAAAATTTAAAATTTTAGATAAAGATTTTTTTGATTTTTGATTTTAATAGGTTTGATAATATTTTTATGAGACAATGAGATTATTTCCTTAGGATTATTTTTATTTTAGGAAGAAAATCTTATTGTTTCAATTTTTTATATATAAAGTCTCTGACGTCCGTATTAGTTCGAAGAATCTGTATTTATTGAGTTCGTAGAACTTATACGGCTGTTAAGAGACTAATTTTTGATACTTAATTTTACACTTTCCTATAAAAATAAAAGGGCTGATGAAAATTTCATCAGCCTTTATTATCTCTATTAATTAGTTATAAAATTTTACAAATAATGGAACTAGTACTAGAGATACTATTGACATTAATTTGATTAAGATATTTAATGAAGGACCAGAAGTATCTTTAAATGGATCTCCTACTGTATCTCCAACAACTGCTGCTTTATGTCTATCAGAACCTTTTTTATCCCCTTTATATCCAGCTTCAATTTGTTTTTTACCATTATCCCAAGCTCCACCAGCATTTGCCATCATTATAGCCATTAAAACTCCTGTTACAAGAGAACCAGCAAGTAATCCTCCAAGAGCTTTTACAGACCATAATCCAATAATAACTGGAACTATTATAGCAAGTACACCTGGTAATATCATTTGTTTTAATGATGAATGAGTTGATATTTCAACACATCTTTTGTAATCAGGTTTTTGAGTTCTATCCATAATTCCTGGGAATTCTCTAAATTGTCTTCTAACTTCTTCAACCATTTCTATAGCTGCTTTACCAACTGCTGTCATAGTTAATGCAGAGAATAAGAATGTTAACATTCCTCCTATGAATAATCCTGCTATAACTTCTGGGTCAGTAACATCTATTACTAAAGGTTCACTTGTTAATTTATCCACTGCTTCTTTATAAGCTGCAAATAAAGATAGTGCTGTTAAAGCTGCAGATCCTATTGCAAATCCTTTACCAACTGCTGCTGTTGAGTTTCCAACTGCATCTAGTTTATCAGTAGTTTCTCTAACTTCATGAGGTAATTCAGACATTTCAGCAATTCCTCCAGCATTGTCTGCAACTGGTCCATAAGCATCAACTGCTACAACCATTCCTGTTGTTGCAAGCATTCCAACTGCTGCTATTGAAATTCCGTATAATCCACCTGTTTTAAATGAAACTATTATTGCTATTGCTATAACTATTAAAGGTGCAACTGTAGATTCCATTCCTATTGCTAAACCTTCAATTATTGCAGTAGCTGCTCCAGTTCCAGCTGCATCAGAAACTCTGTTTACTGCTCTTCTTCCAGTATCAGTATAAACTCCTGTGAAATAAGCTATAACAAGTCCTGCTACAAGTCCTGCAACTATTGCATAGAATATTCCCATATCTAATCCTAAATATTGAATAATTCCATAAGATGCTATTATAGTTAATATACCAGCTATTCTTGTTCCCATTTCAAGTTTAGCATGAACTTTGCTTCCATCATCAGTTTTAACTGTTAAAGTAGCTATGATAGATGCTATTATACCAAATCCTGAAATTAATAAAGGTGCTGCAACATAAGGAGTTGCATCTGCAACTGGTAATAAATATGCTAAAGTAATTGTAGCTATTATTGAACCAACATAAGATTCAAATAAGTCTGCTCCCATTCCTGCAACGTCTCCAACGTTATCTCCAACGTTATCTGCTATTGTAGCTGGGTTTCTAGGGTCATCTTCAGGTATTCCTGCTTCAACCTTACCAACTAAGTCTGCTCCAACGTCTGCTGCTTTAGTATAGATTCCTCCACCAACTCTAGCAAATAAAGCTATTGAAGAAGCTCCCATACCAAATCCAGTTACATCATTTACACTAATTCCTACAGTTTTAGAAACTAATAAGATTAATGATAACATAAGCATTCCTAAACCAACTACTGTAAGTCCCATAACTGCTCCACCAGAGAATGCCACATCAAGTGCTTTTGCAAGTCCTCCTTCTTTAGCAGCTATTGCTGTTCTTCCATTTGCTTTAGTTGCAATTCTCATCCCAGCATTTCCTGCTATCGCAGAAGTTATAGCTCCCAATACGAAAGCTCCTGCTGTTGGAACACTAATAAATATTCCTAATGCTATTGCTACTACTACTACGAAAACAATAAGAATTTTATACTCAGCTGATAAAAACGCCATAGCTCCTTCTCTTATTGCTGCTGTGATTTCTTGTACTTTTGGTATATTGATTTCATAATGCTCAACTTTTTTTGCATAATAAAATGCAGCAAGTAGAGATATTATTCCAGCAACTATACCGAAATACATAACTTGTGTTAATAAATCCATTTTCTTTTTCCCTCCATTTTGTTTTTTAAAATAATTACCTCAATATTATATTTTAATTTCAACTTAATTACAAGTTTTTATTTTTTTACCTCTTGAAAATTAAAGTTTTTACTTTTTATTATCTTCATATCTTTATCAACTATTAATACTTCTATGCCATCTTTATTATCTACATATTCTAAAACTTTATCTATAGGCATCAAGAAGAAAGTGGTTGAATAGACATCTGCATCAAAAGCATTATCACATATTACAGCTACCATTTTTTTATCTTCAACGGGGTAGCCTGTTTCTTTATCTAAAATATGGTGATACATTTTCCCATCTATTTCTACATAAGTTTGATAATCTCCAGAAATTCCCATTGCCTTATCTTTTAAATCAACTATACCTATTATTTGACTAGGATCTTCTGGATTTTGCAAACCAATTTTCCAAGGTTTTCCTTCAGTTTTGCCTCCTATTGAATCAAGACTTGAAATAGCTGTCACGAAAGCACTTTTTATTCCTTCTTTTTTTAGAAGATTTTTAGCTTTTTCTATGGCATAACCTTTCAAAAATGATCCTGTATCAATTTCTTTTACAGGGCTTTCAAAACTCATTTTATTATTTTCAAATTTTACCTTTCCAAAATCTACATATCTTTTTATATATTCAATTTTTTCTTTTGTAGGTAATTTTAATTGAGCTTGTTCCATACCTTCTTCAGTAAATCCCCAAAGTTCTAAAAGTGGAGCAATAGTTATATCATATTTATGTCCAGATATTTCATATGCTTCTCTTATTTTTGAAAAAATTTCTTGACCTTCTTCATCTAAAATAAGACTCTTTTCATTTGAACTATTTAAATTATATATTAAACTTCCTTCACTTTTACTATTAAATTTTAAATCTATTCTTTGAATTTCTTCAAAAGCTTTTTTTATTGAATTTTCAGCTAATTCTTTGTTAGAATCATAAACTATTATTTTTATATATGTTCCAAATAAAAATTGAGAATCTTCATATTTCTCTATTTTTTCTTTTCCACAAGAGACAAATAAGAAGAGTATTACAAAAAGAAATGAGAGCAACCTACTCTTTTTCATAACCTACTTTTCCTGCTAATATTTCTTTAAATACTTTTTTCATTTCAGTATCTTTTTTATCATACTTTGTTAGAGGTAAAGGTTCTCCCCCTCTTTCTTCTCTTTCTTTTGCTCTTTCTCTAGCTCTTTCTCCACTTACTATTGTAAGAACATATTTATTTGGTATTTTAGCTAATAGTTCATCATAAGTAATATTTTTTTTCATTCTATTTCACTCCATTTTTTTCAATTATACTTATTAAATCTTCGCAAGCTTGCTCAATTTTATTATTTATAATTACCTGTTCATACTTATCTTCGTATTCCAATTCTTTCAAAGAATTTTTTAATCTTTTTTGAATAACTTCTTCACTATCGGTATTTCTTCCTCTAAGTCTTTTTTCTAATTCTTCTTTTGTTGCTGTTTTAAAAAATATTAAGTTTGCCGTTGGAAATTTTTCTTTTATTTGAACTCCACCTTGTACATCTATTTCTAAAATTATTTTTTCTCCTTTTTTTAATCTTTCTTCAACTTCAGATTTTAAAGTTCCATAATAATTTCCATGTACATTGGCATATTCTAAAAATTCTCCATTTTGAATTTTTTCTTCAAATTCTTGAGGACTTAAGAAAAAATAATCAATTCCATTTTCTTCACCAGTTCTAGGTTTTCTACTTGTAGCAGATATCGATAGATTAATACCTAATTTTTCTCTTACTAATTTACATACTGTTGATTTTCCTGCTCCACTTGGCCCAGACACAACATATAAAGCTCCTAAAGACATAATCCCCTCCACATACAACCTATTCTATATTCATTATTTGTTCTCTCATCTTTTCCAATTCATTTTTACTTTCAACAACTAATTTAGATATTTCATACATATTAGATTTTACACCCATAGTATTAAATTCTCTAAATATTTCTTGAAAAATAAACTCAATTTTTTTCCCTTGAGAATCTTCTCTACTTTCAAATTCTATATCCAATTGTTTGAAATGACTTTCTAATCTTAATATTTCTTCAGTAATATCAACTCTATCACTAAATAATAAAACTTCCTTTAAAATATCTTCCTCTTTTAAATTTATATCACTTCTTATAGAATTTATATTATTTAGTAATTTTTCTCTATAATTTTCTACAACTTTAGGTTTTAATAACTTTATTTCATTTAAATTATTTTTTAGACTTCCTAATTGCTTTTTAAAGAAATCTTTTAGCCTACTTCCCTCTTCAAGTTTAGTTATAACAAAATTAGCAAGTAATTCTTTTAATAGTTTTCCTATAATTTCCTTATATTTTTCTTCATCTGTGTTAGATTCTTTTTGGCTAATCACACCAAAATTTTTGATTAAAAAATCTAATTTGTTTGAAAATTTCTGATTAAAATCTTCTTCCATTTTATTTAAAATGTTCATACAAGATTTAGCCAAATTTTCATCATATTTCAATTCTTTCAAACTTTCTGATTTTTCTTCAAACTCAATTCTAAAGTCTATAGATCCTCTTGTTACAACGGTTGCTATCTCAGATCTTATATAATTTTCAAGTAGATTCAAATTATATGGAAGTTTGATTTTTGTTGATAGATTTTTGTTATTTACACTTTTTATTTCCATATTAACAACATAATTTTCATCTTCAAAATTTAATTTTGAATAGCCTGTCATACTTCTCATATAATTCTTCCTCTCTTTATTTTTGAAATTTTATTTTAGATAAGAGTGATGGTAAATAAAGTCTCTTGACAGCCGTATGAGTTCTACGAGCTCAATGAATACAAGCTCTTCAAACTAATACGGACGTCAGAGACTAATTTTTATTATTTGATTTTATAATTTCCTATAGAATAAAAAAGTAAATACTTTTTTATTCTATCACTCTTTATGTCTAAAATAATTAGAGCTTATTTTTATTCTTCCGTAGGTTCTTCGTCAGAATTATATCTAACTTTTATAGTTTTATATTTGTTGAATCCTGTTCCTGCTGGAATTTTCTTACCTAAAATTACATTTTCTTTAAGTCCTTCTAAGTAGTCAACTTTTCCTTCTATTGCAGCATTTGATAGAACTTTTGTTGTTTCTTGGAATGAAGCTGCTGATATAAAGCTTCCTGTATTAACAGCTGCTTTTGTAATTCCTTGTATAACTGGTTCATATTTAATAAGAGCTTTTCCTTCTTCTTGAAGTTTTTGATTTTCAAGATCTACAACTCTTTTTTCTAATATTTCATCTTCAAGATATAAAGAAGCACCTGAATCTACTACTTTTACTTTCTTAAACATTTGTTTTACTATTATTTCAATATGTTTGTCATTAACTGTAACATCTTGATCTCTATAAACTTGTTGAACAGATTCTAGTATAAATTGTTCTGCAGCAACTAAACCTTTAATGCTTAAAATATCATAAGGTGAAATAGCTCCTTCAGTTATCTTATCTCCAGCTTTTATCTTCAATCCATCTGTAACTACTAAACGTTCTCCCATAGGAACTAAGTATTCTTTGTAGTCATCTGGATTTACTAAGGATCTAACATTAACAACCCTCATTTGTTTCTTTTTAATTAGAGGAATTTCTATTCTACCATCTATTTCAGAAAGAATAGCTTTTCCTTTAGGATTTCTTGCTTCAAATAATTCTTGTACTCTTGGAAGACCTCCAGTTATATCCTTTGTCCCTTCTCCCAACTTAATTATCTTAGCTATAATATCCCCTTTTTTAACCTTTGCACCATCTCTTACCATCATATATGCCCCATAAGGAATATTATATGTTGCTAACTTTTCATTAGCCTTATTTAAAATATGTACTCTTGGTTCTGTATCTCCATGATCAAGTGATCTTACAACTAAGTATTCATGTACATCATATTTTTCATCTCTTATATTTTTAGGAGTGAAATGTCTGTATTGAACAACTCCATCGTGTGAAGATATTATCGGAATATGATAAGGGTCAAATGTTACTATTGTATCCCCTTCTTTTACAACTTGTCCTTCTTTTACTTTTATAACAGATCCAGAATCCACTTCATGTTCATTGTCAGCTATTATGATTTTTCCACCTTGGCTTACAACTACTTCTTCTCCATTTATTTCTATAGTTTTGATATCTCTAAATGAAACTTCTCCACCATTTTCAGCTTTTTTAGAATTAACTACAGTTGCTGCTCCAGCTACCCCTCCTGTATGGAAAGTTCTCATTGTTAGCTGAGTACCAGGTTCTCCTATTGATTGAGCTGCAACAACTCCAACCGCTTCTCCTAGTAATATTTCATTGTAGTTAGATAAATCCATTCCATAACATTTTTGACATACACCTTTTTCTAAGGCGCAAGTTAATGGAGATCTAATCTTAACTTTTTTAATACCTAACTCTTCAATTTTATTAATTAATTCTTTTCCAATCATAGTATTTCTTGTAGCAATCTTCTTACCCTTATGAATTAGATCTTCTGCAAGAACTCTACCATTTATTCTTTCTTTTAATTCTTCGATTACTTTTCCATCAGAACCAACCAATGCTTCAACTTCTATTCCTTGTTCTGTATGACAATCTTCAGAATTTACTATGACTTCATGAGAAATATCAACAAGTCTTCTTGTTAGATATCCTGAATCGGCAGTTCTTAGAGCTGTATCGGCTAACCCTTTTCTAGCTCCGTGAGATGACATAAAGAACTCTAACACTGTTAGACCTTCTC
Organism: Fusobacterium massiliense; assembly: GCF_900095705.1. NCBI lineage: Bacteria > Fusobacteriati > Fusobacteriota > Fusobacteriia > Fusobacteriales > Fusobacteriaceae > Fusobacterium > Fusobacterium massiliense. Next base: position 94,552 of record NZ_LT608326.1, read on the forward strand.
TGAAGTTTGCTTTAATAGGAACTTCGATAGTTCTACCTTGAGTATCGGCCATGTTTCCTCTCATTCCTGCAAGCTGTCTCATTTGGTTAGTATTACCTCTGGCTCCTGAAGTCGCCATCATATATACCGGGTTAAACTTATCCAAATTATCCATCATTGCTTTTGTAACTTGTTGAGTAGTTCTAGACCAAACTTCTATTGTTTTTCTGTATCTTTCTTCATTAATAATTTTTCCAGACTTATAATCTTTTTCTATATTTGCTACTTCTTCATCTGCTTTTCTTAGTAATTCTTTCTTTTCTTTAGGTATTTCCAAATCTTCTATACCAACTGAAACTCCTGCAAATGTACCATAGTGATATCCAAAGTTCTTGATTCTATTTATTAAATCGGCTGTCTGAGTAAATCCATGTTTCTCATATAACGATTTAATTAAAACTTTTAATTCTTTTTTACCATAAGTTTTTCCATAATTTCTATCTACTTCTGGTAATATTTCATTGAACATAACTCTTCCAGGAGTTGTTTCAACTAATTTATCTCTCATTCTTACCTTTATTATTGCATGTGTTCCAACTTTTTCATTTTGATAAGCTGTAATAACTTGATCTATATTTGAAAATACTTTTCCTTCCCCTAGTGCTCCTTCTTTATCCTTAGTCATGTAGAAACATCCCATAACCATATCTTGTGATGGAACTGCTATTGGTTCTCCGTTAGAAGGAGAAATTATATTGTTTGGAGCTAACATTAATAACTTAGCTTCCATTATTGATTCTGGAGATAATGTTAAATGAACTGCCATTTGGTCTCCATCAAAGTCAGCATTGAATGCAGCACAAACTAAAGGATGTAGTCTTATAGCTTTCCCTTCTATTAATACTGGTTCAAAAGCTTGTATAGACAATCTATGTAGTGTCGGAGCTCTGTTTAATAAAACTGGATGATCTTCAATAACATCTTCTATTACTGTCCAAACTTTTTCATCAGACTCTTCAACTAATTTTTTTGCCATTTTTATATTATTAGCTAGTTCTCTTTTAACTAATTCTCTCATAATAAATGGTTTGTATAATTCTAGTGCCATTTTTTTAGGAATTCCACATTGATTCATTTTTAAAGATGGTCCTACAACTATAACTGATCTTGCTGAATAGTCAACTCTCTTTCCTAGTAAGTTTTGTCTAAATCTTCCTTGTTTTCCTTTTAACATATCAGATAAAGATTTTAACTCTCTATTATTTTGAGCTACTACTGGTTTTCCTCTTCTACCATTATCAATTAAAGCATCTACAGCTTCTTGTAACATTCTTTTTTCATTTTTTACAATAATTTCTGGTGATTTAATTTCTATTAGTTTTTTCAATCTGTTATTTCTATTGATAACTCTTCTATATAGATCGTTTAAGTCTGAAGTTGCAAATCTTCCTCCATCTAATTGAACCATAGGTCTTAGTTCAGCTGGTATTACAGGTACATTTGTAAGTATCATCCATTCTGGTCTATTTCCTGAAGATATAAAATCTCTAACTATTTTTAATCTTTTTACAAGTTTTTTTCTTTTTTGAGCTGAATTTGCATCAGCTAATTCATTTTCTAATTCATCTCTTAACTTTTCTAAATCTATAGATTCAAGAAGTTTTAAAATTCCTTCTGCTCCCATATAAGCTTCAAAACCTGTACTATGTAATTGTTTATGTAACTTATATTCTTTTTCAGTTAATATTTGTCCTACTTTTAAAGTATCTTCTGTACTAGAAGTTACAACATATCTTGCAAAATATAAAACTGACTCTAATTCTTTTGCAGAAAGTCCTATAATTAAAGACATTTTATTTGGGCTTCCTTTTGAGTACCAAATATGAGATACTGGAGCAGCCAGACTAATATGTCCCATTCTTTCTCTTCTTACTCTTGCTTTTGTTACTTCAACACCACATTTTTCACAAACAAGTCCTTTATATCTCATTCTTTTATATTTTCCACAAGAACATTCCCAATCTTTTGTTGGTCCAAATATTACTTCACAAAACAATCCATCTCTTTCTGGATTAAGAGTTCTATAATTTATTGTTTCTGGTTTTGTTACTTCTCCATGAGACCATTCTAATATTTTTTCAGGAGATGCCAATTTTATTCTTATTTTTTCAAAGTTTCTTATTCCCATTAAATATAAATCCTCCTTAATGAAATTATGTTTCTATTACTCGATTATATCATCCGCTTCTTCATCAACTTCATGAAGACCACCCATTTCTATTTCATATGAAGGTGAATACTCTGTAGGAGTATCTTCTAATCCTATTTCTTCATCAACATTTATCACATTATCTTCTTCATCACACAATTCTATATCAAGAGCTAATGCTTGGAATTCTTTTAAAAGAACTTTGAATGATTCTGGTAAATCTGAATCTGGCATAGCTTCCCCTTTTATAATAGATTCGTATGTTTTTGTTCTTCCTGTTATATCATCTGATTTTACTGTTAACATTTCTTGAAGAATATTTGAAGCTCCATATGCTTCTAAAGCCCAAACTTCCATTTCCCCTAATCTTTGTCCACCAAATTGTGCTTTTCCTCCTAGTGGTTGTTGAGTTACAAGTGAATATGGACCTATTGCTCTAGCATGCATTTTATCTTCAACAAGATGGTGTAATTTCAACATATACATTATTCCGACAGTTACTTTGTTATCAAATTTTTCCCCTGTTCTTCCATCATATAAAGTTACTTTTCCTGTTCTTGGGAACCCTTGTTTTTCTAAGTAATCTTTTACTTGTTCTTCTGTAGCTCCATCAAATACTGGTGTAGAAATACAAGTTCCTCCATTTAATGTTCTCATTGCCATACCTAAGTGAACTTCTAATACTTGTCCTATATTCATACGTGAAGGAACTCCAAGTGGGTTTAACACAACATCTAAGTGTGTTCCATCTTCTAAGAATGGCATATCTTCAGCTGGAAGCACTCTAGAAACAACCCCTTTATTTCCGTGTCTTCCTGACATTTTATCTCCAACAGTTATTTTACGTTTTTCTGCTACCATAATTCTGATGGATTTATTTACTCCAGGTTTTAAGTCATCTCCATTTTCTTTTGAAAGTTCTAGTATATCAACTACAACTCCTTTAGATCCATGAGGCATTTTTAGTGATGTATCCCTAACATCTCTTGCTTTTTCTCCAAATATTGCTCTCAATAATTTTTCTTCTGCAGGTGGTTCTGTTTCTCCTTTAGGAGCAGTTTTCCCAACTAGTATATCTCCAGGATTTACTTCTGAACCAATTTTTATAATTCCGTTTTCATCTAAGTTTCTTAATGCACTTTCTGAAACATTTGGAATTTCTCTTGTTATTTCTTCATTACCTAATTTTGTTGCTCTTGCTTCTATTTCATATTCTTCAATATGGATAGATGTAAATACATCATCTTTTCTCAATCTGTCTGAAATTAAAATAGCATCTTCGTAGTTATATCCTTCCCAAGGCATAAATCCCATAAGGATATTTCTTCCCAATGATAAATCTCCAGATTTTGTTGCTGGACCGTCTGCTATAATATCTCCAACTTTTATTTTATCTCCTAAATCAACTAAAGGTGTTTGTTGTAAACACATTGATTGGTTAGATCTTTCAAAATTTAAAAGTCTGTATACATGTTCTTTCTTATTTTCATCTTCTATAATTATTTTCTTTCCATCAACATAAGTCACTTTTCCGTTTACTTTTGATGTTATTACTGCTCCAGAATCCACTGCAACTTTTCTTTCAAGTCCCGTTCCTATGAATGGAGCTTCTGATCTAAGTAAAGGAACTGCTTGTCTTTGCATGTTCGATCCCATCAATGCTCTGTTGGCATCGTCGTGTTCTAGGAATGGAATAAGTCCAGCTGAAACAGATACAACTTGTTTTGGAGAAACATCCATATAATTTACTCTATCTGCTTCAATTTCAACTATCTCATGCCCATATCTACAAACAGCTAAACCTTGGATTTTATTCTTTTTATCTAATTTAGTATCGGCTTGTGCTATAAATAATCCATCTTCTTCATCAGCTGCTAGATATCTTATATCATCTAATAGTGCAATTCCATTTTCAACTCTAACATAAGGCGTTTCCATAAATCCATATTTATTGATTTTTGCATAAGTTGCAAGTGACCCAATAAGTCCAATGTTTGGACCTTCTGGTGTTTCTATAGGACAAACTCTACCATAATGTGAATCGTGTACGTCTCTTACTTCGAACCCTGCTCTTTCTCTTGATAAACCTCCAGGTCCTAGTGCAGATATTCTTCTCTTATGAGTTAATTCTGCAAGTGGATTTGATTGGTCCATAAATTGTGACAATTGTCCAGAACCAAAGAAATCTTGGATTAATGCATTCAATGGTCTAGTATTTAACAACGATTGAGGAGTAACTGTTTCTATATCTTGAGTAGTCATTTTTTCTCTGACCATTTTACTCATTTTAGTCAATCCTGTTTTTATTTGCATAAGAAGTAATTCTCCAACTCCTCTTATACGTCTATTAGATAAATTATCTATATCATCAATATGAGTAGTTTGATCTCCATTGTTTAAAGCTATAACATATTTTATAGTTCCTAATACATCATCTCTAGTTAAGACAATTTCTTCATCAGGAATATCTAGTTTTAGTCTTTTATTCATTTTATATCTTCCAACTGGTTCCAAATCATATCTTTGTGAATTGAAAAACATTTGTCTGATTAAATTTCTAGCCGAGTCTATTGTAACTTGGTCTCCTGGTCTTAATTTTCTAAATATTTCAACAACGGCTTCATCTTTTGTTGCTGTCGCATCATTCATTAAAGTATTAGCTACTAACTTATCTTCTGCCTTTACTTCCCAATATGTGATAGTTTCTATCTTATTTTCAATCAATCTTGCTATAAGTTCTTCATTTAAATAAGTTTCTTCTTCTATTAAATATTCTCCAGTTTCTTCGTCAATAATTCCTTCTTTTAATATAGAACCTTCTAATTTTTCTTTTAAAACTAGTAATAATTCTTCTGGATTTGTTGAATATTCTTTATATATGCTACCTAATTCTAGTTCTTTTGTTTCTAAGAAATAATCTCTGATTTCGTTATTATCTTCAAAAAAATCAACAGCTTTTAGGAAAACAGTAGCTAGAACTTTTTTCTTTCTATCTATTTTTACACTTAAGAAGTCATTTTTATCTGTTTCAAACTCTAACCAAGTTCCTTTGTAAGGAATTATTTTTCCTGAAAATAAATCCTTTCCTGTTTGAGTATTTACTTCTTTACTAAAAGATACTCCAGGTGATCTATGTAATTGAGATACAACAACTCTTTCTGCTCCATTTATTATAAATGTAGCTCTTTCAGTCATCTTAGGAACTTCTCCAAAATATACAAGTGATTCTTGTATTTCATTTCCCATTTTTTTATTTATCAGTCTTAATCTGACTTTTAATGAATTTGAATATGTTTTTCCTCTTCTTTTACACTCTAACTCATCGTTCAAAGGTGCTTCAGACTCATGTAATTCATAACCAATATATTCTAGCCTTACATCTCCATTTGAAGATTCAATTGGAAATACTTCTCTAAATGCAGCCTCAAACCCTTTATCCTCTCTTTTGTTTGGTGATGCACTTGTTTGTAAAAATTCCTCATATGAATTTAATTGAAATTCTAAAAAATGAGGCATTTCTCCTCTTTGTTTAATTTTACCGAAATTAAGTCTTTCAACGAGTTTCTCCACGTTTCACTCTCCTTATAAGTATAATTAATCTTTTGTAATTAAAAAGGCTAATTTATTTCCAAAAGATTAATTATGTAACAACATTTTTTGCCAAAGTTACCAAAAAGGCACTCTAAATAGTATAAAGAGTGCCTATTATTTTTGTTTGTTATAATAAAATTAGTTATTATTTAACTTCTACTTCTGCTCCAGCAGCTACTAATTTTTCTTTTATTGCATTAGCTTCATCTTTAGGTGCAGCTTCTTTAATTACTCCACCATTATCAACTAAGTCTTTAGCTTCTTTTAATCCTAATCCAGTTATTGCTCTTACTTCTTTGATTACAGCTATTTTGTTAGCTCCTGCGTTCTTTAATACAACATCAAATTCAGTTTTTTCTTCAGCAGCTTCAGCTGGTCCTGCAGCAGCTACAGCTACTGGTGCAGCAGCAGTTACTCCAAAGTGTTCTTCTAATGCAGATACTAATTCTTTTAATTCTAATACTGTCATAGCTTCTAAATCAGCTATAAATTGTTCTTTATTGAATGCCATTATTTTTTCCTCCTCAAATATTCACGATTTTTTTATTATTCAGCAGATCCTTCTTTTTTGTCTGCTATTGCAACAGTTGCATATGCAAGTTTTCTTACTGGTCCTAACATAGAGTTTAGTAACATAGATAGTAATTGTTCTCTTGAAGGTAATTTTGCTAATTCTTCTACTTCAGAAACACTAACTTTCTTTCCAGTTAAGAAACCACCTTTTATTTTAAATACATCTTGTTTTGCTTTTGCTTTAGTCTTTGCTAAATCAAAAACTGCTTTTGCTGGAGCTACAGGATCAGCATATCCGAATGCAAACGCTGTTGTTCCTTCTAAAATTTCATCAAAGTTATCTTCGATTCCAGATTCTTTTAAAGCTATTTTGAATAATCTGTTTTTTGCTACTAAATATTCAGCACCAGATTCTCTCATTTGCTTTCTTAATGAAGTTTCTTCATTAACTTTAATACCTTGATAATCAACAAAAACAACTGATTGAGCTTTTTTAATTTTTTCAACTAATTCAGCCACAACTTCTTTCTTAACTTGAGTTGCCATATTGATTCACCTCCTCTTTTTTCTAAAAATAAACCCCTATTCACAAAAACAGGGGTTGAGTATTGAGGTTAGTATACCTAAACTCCAACCTCGGTAGGTTATTTAAGGATATATCCCCCTACGGTCTTTGGTTTGGATTTATATTCAATTTAATTATCCAACATATTTAGCTACTAACGCAGGATCTAATTTTACACCAGGTCCCATTGTTAGAGATACTGCTACAGTTCTTAAGTATTGTCCTTTAGATGTAGCTGGTTTTAATCTTACGATTTGTTCCATGAAAGCTTTAAAGTTTTCTTCGATTTTATCTAAGTCAAAATCAACTTTTCCTATTGGAGCATGAATAGACCCTAATTTATCTACTCTGAATGCTAATTTACCTTTTTTGAATTCAGATACAGCTGATGCTACATCAGGTGTAACTGTTCCTGATTTAGGGTTAGGCATTAAACCTTTAGTTCCTAATATTTTCCCTAATCTACCTATTTTAGGCATCATATCAGGTGTAGCTATAACTAAATCAAAATCTAACCATCCTTGTTGGATTTGGTTAATATATTCTTCAGCTCCAGCATAGTCTGCCCCTGCAGCTAATGCTTTTTCTATATTTTCACCAGAAGTGATTGCTAGTATTTTAACTGTTTTTCCTGTTCCGTGTGGTAACACAACAGTTCCTCTGATTTGTTGATCAGCATGTCTTGGATCTACTCCAAGTCTTAATGCAACTTCTACAGTTTCAACAAATTTTGCTGTTTTTGTTTTTTGAACTAATTCTAGTCCTTCTCTTATATCATAAAGTTTTCCTGTTTCAACTAATTTAGCTATTTCTAAATATTTTTTTCCTCTATGTTTTGCCATTATTAAATTTCCTCCCTCTGTGGCTTAACGAGCTTTACTCTACCACTAAATTATAAAGCAATTAGTCTTCTATTTTTATTCCCATAGATCTTGCTGATCCTGCAATTATCTTCATAGCTGTTTCTACTGATGAAGCATTTAAGTCAGGCATTTTTGTTTCAGCTAGTTCTCTTAACTTTGCAGTAGTAATTTTTCCTGCTACTTCTTTTTTAGAGTTTTTAGCTCCTGATTGTATTCCAGCAGCTTTCTTTAATAAATCTGAAGCAGGTGGAGTTTTTAATATAAATGTGAATGATCTGTCACTATAAACAGATATTTCAACTGGGATTATCCATCCAGCTTTATCTTGAGTTTTAGCATTAAATGCTTTACAAAATTCCATTATATTTACACCATGTTGTCCTAGTGCTGGTCCAACTGGTGGAGCAGGGTTTGCTTTTCCTGCAGGTAATTGTAGTTTTATTATTTGAATTACTTCTTTTGCCATTTTATTTATTACACCTCCGTAAGATTGTGTATATTACACCTTTAAAACACTGTCTACTTCTACTTCAACAGGCGTCATTCTTCCAAACATTTCAACCATAACTTTTACTTTACTATGTTCGTAGTCGATTTCTGCTATTTGTCCTTCATGGTCAGCAAACGCTCCATTAAGAATTTTTACATAATCCCCTTCAACAAATCCAAAGTCTATGATTTCTTTAGGAACTTTTATTCCTATTATATTGAATATATTTTGTACTTCATCTTCTTCCATAGGAACAGGGTCTGAACCTACTCCGACGAAACCTGTTACACCATTAGTATTTCTAATTATATACCAAACATCTGGATTAACTTTATAATTAATTCCAAATTCATTTTCTTCTCTTGTCGCTTCTATTTCAAGCATGACATATCCAGGGAACAGTTTTCTATAAACTTTTTTTTCTTTCCCTCTAACAGTTTCTGTCAATTCTTCTTCTGGAACTAATATATTTGTAACAACTTCCTTTAACCCTAATGTTTCCATTTTTTGATCTAAGTCCGTCTTAACTTTCTTTTCATATCCAGAGTAAGTATGTATCATAAACCATCTTCTTACATTTACTGTGCTCATATTAGTGCCTCCAATACATTAAGAGCTTTTACTGCAAGAATATCGAAAAGACCAAGATAGATAGATATTAAAACAGTCATGGTTACAACCCATACTGTAGAGTGTAAAACTTCTGTTTTTGAAGGCCACTCAACTTTTGAGTATTCCATTTTAACTCTTTGAAACAAGTTCATAATATCTCCTCTCAATAAAAATGGCAGGTCAAGAGGGACTCGAACCCCCAACCCTCGGTTTTGGAGACCGATGCTCTACCAATTGAGCCATTGACCTGCATGTGTCTGCTAATAAAAATTCATCCTATTTTTTAGTTTCTTTGTATAAAGTATGTTTCTTTAATACTGGATTGTACTTCATCATTTCTAATCTTTCTGGATGAGTCTTTTTATTTTTTGTTGTAGTATAGTGTCTTAATTTTGTTTCAGTGCATTCCAAAATTACTTGTACTCTCATCTTTTATTCCTCCTATTAAATTGTATTTTCTAATCTTATATAGCTCATACAATTCTACTCAACTAAAACTAAACGAAGAAATTAAGATTTTTAAATTCTTCACAATCTACATCAAAGTGTAAACCTTTTATCAAAAACAAGTCCACTCTTTAACGGTATCTAATGATCCTCCCATATTTTCAATATATGGTATGCGAGTTTTTCCTGTATTCTGCTTTCTAAGACTTTGTCATTCTATCATAATTTTTATATACTGTCAACAGAGAAATTTTTATTTCATAACTTTCATTTTATAGATTTTATTTTTCCTAAACAATTTTATTATATAGACATTTTTTTACCAATATTGTATACTAAACTATCTACACAATATTAGCTGAAAGGAGTTTTTATGGAACGGATTATTATGCATTATGATATGGATGCTTTTTTCGCTTCTATTGAAATTAAAAAAAATCCAAAATTAAAAAATAAGCCTTTAGTTGTTGGAGAAAACATTGTTACAACTGCAAGCTATGAAGCTAGAAAATTTGGTATTCATTCTGCAATGAAAGTTTCAGATGCCAAATTACTTTGTCCAAAACTTATGGTTATTCCTGTCGATAAAAACGAATATATTCGTACCTCTAAAACAATTCACAATTTAATTCTAAAAATTACAAACAAGGTTGAATTTATAGCAACAGATGAGGGATATATAGATTTAACTGGCCTTGTAAAAAAAGAGAATTTAAATTCTTTTGCAACAAAATTTAGAAAAAGAATTAAAGAAATTACAGGGTTAACTTGTTCTGTTGGGATAGGTTTCAATAAATTAAGTGCTAAAATTGCAAGTGATATAAACAAACCATTTGGACAATATATTTTCAAAACTGAAAACGATTTTATAAAATATATAGAAAATAAAAAAATAAGTATTATACCTGGTGTAGGTAAAAAATTTACTGAACTTTTATATAAAGAAAATTTATTTTTTGTTAAAGATTTCTATGATTTCTCCTTTGATTTTTTGATAAAAAAATATGGAAAATCTCGAGGAGAAAATTTATATTGTTCTATAAGAGGTATCGACCACAGTGAAGTTGAATTTGAAAGAGATATCCATTCTATTGGAAATGAAGAGACTTTTTTTCTTCCATTACAAACCGAAGAAGAAATTGAACGAGAATTTTATAATCTCTTTGAGCATACTTTTTCAAGATTACAAAAACAAAATGTTTTTACACAATTAGTATCTATTAAAATTAGATATACCTCATTTAAGACTTATACCAAGAGTAAGAAATTAAAATTTTTTACAAAAGATAAACACATTTTATACACTACCTTATTAGAGCTTCTAAGTTCTTTTGAAATAACCGAAGATATTCGCCTTTTAGGAATCTATTTTGGAGATATTAAAAAGAAATTTCTAGAACAATTAGCTCTAGAAAAATTTTAAATCTCATTCAAAATATGATATCATATTAAAAATCAAAATTAGGAGGACATATGAAAAAACAAGAGTTTTTAAAAGAATATTTAGTTGATAGAAAAAATACGAATTCATTAAAATGGGACGCTTTAGATGTTAGATACGGAGATCCAGATTTAATTTCTATGTGGGTTGCTGATATGGAAATTAAGAGTCCAAAAGAAATTATTGAGGCTTTAAAAAATAGATGTGAACATGGTGTATTTGGTTATTCTTATGCTAGTGGTGAATACTATAGTGCTTTAATTTCTTGGATGAAAGAAAACCATAATTTTAATATAGAAAAAGATTGGATAAGGTTTTCTCAAGGTGTAGTAACTGCAATTTATTGTTTTATCAATATTTTCACTAAGATAAACGATAGTGTTTTAATACTAACTCCAGTATACTATCCTTTTCACAATGCTGTTAAAGATAACAACAGAAAGTTAATAACTTCAGATTTAATAAATAATAATGGTTACTTTACTATTAATTATGACGATGTTGAGAAAAAAATTATTGAAAATGATGTTAAACTGTTTATACAATGCTCTCCTCACAATCCTGCTGGTAGAGTTTGGAAAGAAGATGAACTAAGAAAAATACTTGAAATTTGCAAAAAACATAATGTTTTAGTTGTTTCTGATGAAATTCACCAAGATTTAGTCTTAAAAGGAAATAAACATATTCCTGCTGCTACTGTTGATAATTGTAAGTATGCTGATAATATTATCACTGTAAATGCTGCTTCTAAAACATTTAATTTAGCTGGTCTAACTCATTCTAATATAATAATTAGTAATCCAAAAATTAGAGAAAAATTTGATTTTGAATTTAAAAAAATAAATCAAACAGAAGTCAACATTTTAGGAATGTTAGCAACTCAAGTAGGCTATGAAAAAGGAAAGGAATGGCTTGAAAATCTTATAGACCTTATTCAAGATAATTATGATTATTTAAAAAGTGAACTTAATAAAAATATTCCTGATATAATAGTTACTCCTTTAGAAGGAACATACCTTGCCTTTCTAGATTTAAGAAAAATTATTTCAGTCAATGAAGTTAAAACTTTTATTCAAGATAAGGCAAGACTAGCTATTGACTTTGGAGAATGGTTTGGAGATAGTTTTAAAGGTTTTATTCGTTTAAATTTAGCAACTGACCCTGAAATTGTAAAGAAGGCCGTTTCAAATATAATAGAAGTTTACAATTCTTACTTTCCTAAAAATAATTAACTTTTTATTCTTCTACCTAAACTTAACAGATTATATATTTAAAATTTAAAAGTTTAGTGATATAATAAATAATATTGGAGGTGTATAAAATGATAAACACAGGAATCGTTACAAAAATTGATGGTAATAATGTAAGTGTTAAATTACATAAAAGTTCTTCTTGTTCTCATTGCAGTTGTTGTAGTGAAGAAAGAAAAATGGGAAGTGATTTTGAATTTAAAATAAATCAAAAAGTGGAAATTGGAGATTTAGTAACTTTAGAAATAGCTGAAAAAGATGTTGTTAAAGCAGCTCTTATAGCATATATAATGCCTCCTATTTTTATGATAGCTGGATATATTATTGCCGCTTCTTTAGGATTTTCTGAAACTAAATCTATCATTGGAAGTTTTATCGGTGTTATAGTCTCATTTGTTATTTTAGGAATTTACGATAGGGTTTTTGCTAAAAAAACTATCGATGAAGAAATTAAAATAATATCAGTTGGGAAGTATGACCCTAGTGCTTGTGTTGATTTAAGTTGTGGGGAACATTTTTAAAAATAGATATTAAATAGTTTCCAATATGATTATATACAGAAATTATGTATAGAAAAAAGTCTCCTGACAGCCACATGACTCTTCTGAACTAACCGAAATGCTCTCTAGAGTAAATACGGACGTCGGAGACTAATTTTCATATTAAATTTATACTTTCCTATAGAATAAAAAACTACTGTACCTAAAATCTTATATGCAAGATTTTAAGTGCAGTTTTTTATTATACAGATAAATGTTAAATAAAGTCTCTTGACAACCGTATGACTTCTAAGAACTCAATGAACATAGGCTCTTTCAACTAATACTGAAATCAGAGAATATTTTTACTATTTATTTTTATACTTTGTTTATAGAACAAAAAATAATTTTATTTTCCTAAGCAAAATAATATTTTCAAATTTTACTTTTAATGGTATAATAGAACACGTATGTAATTAAAAATTTATAAAATAAAAAATTTTAATTATTTATGACCTCAATGGATATATGAATAATTTTTGAAATAAAAATTATAACAACAAGTAATATTAAGGAGATGATATGTTAAAAATAGCAATATATGGAAAAGGTGGAATAGGAAAATCTACAATATCTTCTAATTTAAGTGCTATTATTTCAAAAAGTGGAAAAAAGGTTTTACATGTAGGTTGTGACCCAAAAGGAGATTCTACAAGAAATCTTATGGGAAAGAAAATTCCAACTGTTATTTCAATTTTAAAAGAAAAAAATAATTTAAATAGAGAAGATATCATTTATAAAGGCTTTAACGGAATTGAATGTGTTGAAACTGGTGGTCCTGAAGCAGGGGTAGGTTGTGCAGGAAGAGGAATTATCACCACAATGGAAGAACTAGAAGACTTAAAAGTATTTGACGAAGAAAGAGATGTTATTGTATATGATGTCCTAGGAGATGTCGTATGTGGAGGATTTGCAGTTCCCATGAGGGAAAAATATGCTGATGTTATTTATATAGTTACATCTTCTGAATTTATGTCAATTTTTGCAGCTAATAATATTATGAAAAGTATTAAAAATTTTTCAAAAATGAAAAATATAAAATTTGGTGGCTTAATTCATAACCAAAGAAACAATAATTCAAATATAAATATTTTAAAAATTTTTGCAGATATGACTAAATCGAAGATTATAGGAGAAATTCCTTTTAGTAAAGAATTAATAAAAAGTGAATTAAATGGAAAAACTATTGCTGAAATGTATCCTGATTCAAATTTATATAATAATTTTTTAGAGCTATCAGAAAAAATTTTGAATAATCAAGATGATATTCATTTCTCACCACTATCAGAAGAGGAAATGGAATACTTAGCTGCTGAAATATTAAAAGAAAATATTTATTATGAAAAGGAATAGAGATGAATATAGAGAGATGTTTAAAAAATGAAAAAAATAAAATGCTTAAATCTTTACTCAATATTCCAGAAAATATAGTTGTTTCTATTGGTCCAACTGGTTGTTTAAATGTTCTTTATAATGAAGCAATAAAAGAAAATAAATTAGGAAATTTATATACCTTTCCTATATCTGAAATAGATATGGTTTCTGCTAATCATATAGATAAATTAGAAAAATATATAGTTAAGATAATTTCTGAAAATTTTGAAAAAATAAAGTCAATTATTATCTATTTAACTTGTGCTGATTTAATATTGGTGAGTGATTTTTCATTTTTAACAAAAAAAATTAAAAATGATTATGGAATTATTGTGAAAATATTGGAAAGAGGTCCTATTGCAAAGAGAAAATTATCACCAGAAAAAAGATTAGAAAAATTATTAGTTGAATTAGAAGAAGAGATAAAAAATACTTCAAAAATAAAAGATAAAAAAATAAGTGATTTAAAAATAGAAATTCAGCATATAGTTCCACCAATAACTTCTGATTATTCAGGTGCTTGTTCAACTTTATATGGTGAAAATATTTTAAAAATATTAATTTCACCTCATGGCTGTAAAACACCTGTTGCTTATGATGAAATAAGAAATATAGATTGTAGTTTGCAGTATTCTACATCATTGAATGAGTTAGAAATAGTTACTGGCGAAATAGATGGACTGCAAGAAAATATAAAAGAAATTATAAGTCAAAACCCTAGGATTGAGTTTATAGCTATTATTTCAACAGTAGTCCCTCAAATAATAGGAATGGATTTAGAGACTATTGTTGAGGATATAGAAGAAACACTAGATATTCCTTGTATTTTCATAAATACAAATAGTTTTGAAAACTATTACTCTGGAGTTTCATTAACACTAAATGCTTTAGCTAAAAAATTTATGTTTGAAAATAAGAAAATTAAAAACACAGTAAATATTATTGGATACTCCCCTTTAACTTTTGGAAAAATAGAAAAGTTAGATGAAGTATTCTCTTTAATAAAAAGTTTAGATTTAAATGTTCTAACTATTTTTTCAGATAATTTATCATTAGAAAAAATTAAAAATAGTACATCTGCTGAATTGAATCTAGTTTTAAGCTATGAAGGAATTGCCCTTGCAAAATATATGGAAAAAAATTTTTCGATTCCTTATGTAATAATAAATGTTGTTTCAAAATATGGAATTGAAAATACAGAAAACATTTTAAAAAAATTCTTTTATAACATAGATAATTCCTTTGAAAATTTAGAAAAAAATAATAAATTTGACGATAGGAAAGTTATGATTATTGCTTCTCCATTTATGGCAGTAAATATGGCTGAGTCTTTAAGAAAAGACTTTTCGTTTGCTAATATCTTAGCATTTTCGTTTATAAAAGAAAGTAGAAAATTTAAAAAAGTTGAATATTTAGAATTTTTAAATATTGTAAACACAGAAGATGATCTAAAAGAAAAGATAAAAGAATACAAACCAGATATTTTAATATCAGATCCTGTGTACAAAGACTTAGTAAGTAAAAACATTACTTTTATTCCTCTACTTCATTATGGATATAGCACTAGGCTATATTTGAATTTAAATTATGAATATTGTGGAAAAAAAGCTTATGAATATTTTAAAAAATTTATTTAATTAATAATAGGAGTGTGATTTTATGAAAAAAATTTTTAGTTCAATGGTTATTTTATTTTTATTTTTGTTTGCAGATATTAACGCTAAAACTGTTACAGATTTAACAGGAAAAAATGTTACAATTAAAGACAATCCAAGCAGAATTGCTATTGTTCCTATCCCTTGGGCTTCTTTGACTTATGCTGTAGATGGAGATTCTTCTAAAATAGTTGGAATGCATCCTTCTGCTAAAAAATCTTATGAAATAAGTATATTAAAAGAGTTAGCACCAAATATGAAAAATGTAAATTCAGTATTTGTGGATAATAATTTTAATATAAATTATGAAGAGTTAGCTATTTTAAGACCTGACCTTGTTGTAGTATGGGATTATCAAAATGATGCAATAGAAAAACTTGATAAATTAAAAATACCATCAGTGGCAATAAAATATGGAACATTAGAAGATGTTCAACAAGGTATAAAATTACTTGGAGATATTTTAAACAAACAAGCAAAAGCTCAAAAATTAATTAATTACCATAAAAATACAAATAAGTATTTTGCTTCAAAAACTGAAAAATTAGCAGATACAAAAAGAAAAAAAATTCTTTATCTTAAAGATTCTCAATTAACTGTAGCTAGTGGAAAATCAGTTAATAATATTATGATTGATATGGCAGGTGGGGTAAATGTTGCTAAAGATGTTACTACTGGCACTTGGTCAAAAGTTACTATGGAAGAAGTTATAAAATGGAATCCTGACATTATTATTTTAAGTAATTTTGATAAATTTTTACCTGAAGATATTTATAATAATAAATTTGAAGGTCAAGATTGGTCAAAAATTGATGCAGTTAAAAATAAAAAAGTATTTAAAGCTCCAATAGGTATTTATAGATGGGATGCTCCTTCAGCAGAAACTCCACTTATGATAAAATGGATGGCAAAAGTAGCAAATCCTGAACTTTTTAAAGATTATAATATGAGAAAAGATATAAAAGATTTTTATTTGGAGTTCTTTAACTATAAACTTTCTGATGAACAATTAAATTTTATTTTAAATTCAAAGATTAATAAAGGTTTAAATCTTTAAGTAAGGAAAAAATATGAATACATATAGAAAAAAAATATCATTTCTTATAATTTTATTAGTTTTGTGTATACTGATTTCAATATTTTTAGGAAGATTTTTTATATCACCTAAAATGTTTTTTAATGTTCTTTTAGATACTATAAATGGTGTTGAAAATAATCCAATTGAAAGTTCTATAATTTTTGAATTAAGAATACCTAGAATAATAATGAACATATTAGTAGGAGCAGGCCTTTCTATTTCAGGAGTAGCCTTTCAAGGAATATTTCAAAATCCTTTAGTTAGTCCAGATGTAATAAGTGTAAGTTCAGGGTCTGCATTTGGAGCTGTTTTAGCTATACTTTTATTTGGAATGAATTCTTATGTTATCATTTTAGCTTTGTTATTTGGTATATTAAGTGTAATTATAACCTATAACTTATCAAAAGTAAGAGGAGAAAGTTCTGTACTTTCTCTGATACTTTCCGGTATGGTTATAACAGCTCTTTTTTCTTCATTAATTTCACTTGTAAAATATACAGCTGATCCTTATGATAAATTACCTGCTATAACATATTGGCTTATGGGAAGTTTTTCTAGCTCTTCTTACAATAATATTAAAATTGCTATATTACCAATAATATCTGGTATCATGATATTATATTTTTTAAGATGGAGAATAAATATCCTATCTCTTGGCGATGATGAAGTAAAAGCACTGGGTATGAATCCAGTTTATATAAGAGCTCTTATCATTATTGCAGTAACAATAATAAGTGCAACTTGTGTAACATTAACTGGTATAATTGGTTGGGTAGGATTATTAATTCCTCATATATGTCGTATGTATATAGGAGCCGATAATATAAAATTAATTCCAACTTCCTGTATTATGGGAGCAATTTTTATGCTAATAATAGATGGAATAGCCAGAACAGCAACTTCTAGTGAAATACCTATTGGAATATTGACTTCTTTAATAGGAGCTCCATTTTTTATTATAATCTTCAAAAAATACAGGAGTTGGTAAAAATGAATTTAGAGATTAAAAATGGAAATTTTTCATACACTGATGAAAATCCTATTTTAAAAAATATAAATTTAAAAATTGATAGTGGAGAGATATTTACAATATTAGGACAAAATGGAATTGGTAAAACAACATTGCTAAAATGTATTAACGGAGTTTTAAAATGGAATTCTGGTGAAGTTTTTATTGATAATAGAAAAGTTGATTCTATAAAAGATTTAAAAGATATAGCTTATGTTCCTCAAGCACATTCATTCTCTTTTTCATATACTGTGAAAGAACTTGCTATTATGGGAAGAGCCAAATATTTAAACATTTTTTCTACTCCTTCAAAATCAGACTATGATATAGTAGAAAAGATTTTAGATGAGATGGGAATATTATATTTAAAGGATAGAAAATGTTCAGAGTTGAGTGGTGGACAACTTCAACTGGTTTTCTTAGCTAGGGCTTTAGTAGGAGAACCTAAAATTTTGATTCTTGACGAACCAGAATCACATTTAGACTTTAAAAATCAAACTAAAATTTTAAGAACAATTGTTCAGTTAGCAAAAAAGAAAAATATTACTTGTATTTTTAATACTCACTATCCTGAATATGCTTTAAGAATTTCAGATAAATCTATGTTAATAGGAAAAGATGGCTATATTGTTGGTAAAAGTAGAGAAATTATTAATGAAGAAAATTTAAAAAAATATTTTGAAATAAAAACAAAAATTGTAGAAATAGAAGACAAAGAACAAAAAATAAAATCTGTAGTAATAACTGATAATTTAGAAAATTAAAGTCTTTTGAATAAAAAAAGGAAAATACAAATGGAATTTAAAAAAGTAAATCAATTGCCAATTGATATTAAAGAAGCCATAAAAAAACGTGTTAGTAGTAGAAGTTTTGAAGAAAAATCGTTGAATGATGAAGATAAAAATAAGCTACTAGAGTTTAATAAAACTTTATCTAACCCTTTTGGTGTAGATATTAGAGTTCAGTATGTTAGCAAAGACACAGGTGCAGAGAAAGTTCAACTTGGAACATATGGAACAATAAAAGGTGCAAAAGACTTTCTTACAATTACTGTAAAAGATATCCCTTTTGCTATGGAAGCGGTAGGATATCAATTTGAAAATTTAATTCTATATGCTACATCTATAAATCTTGGAACAGTATGGCTTGCTGCAACATTTAGCAGAAAAGATTTTGAAAATGTTGTGGATATAGAATCTGATGATTTATTTCCATGTATTTGTCCTATAGGTTATCCATCTGAAAAGCGTTCCTTTATTGAAAAAATTACCCGATTGACTCTTGGTTCTAAAAATAGAAAATCATGGGATAAATTATTTTTCTTGGGAGATTTTAATCAACCTTTGTTACCAAAAAATGCTGGAAAATATGAAGTAGCACTTGAAATGCTTAGATTAGCTCCTAGTGCTACAAATGCACAACCATGGGCAGTTGTTAAAGATGGAAGTAACTTTCATTTCTTTTGTAATTATAAAAATAGTATAAATGATGATATGAAGAAAATAAAGCATTTAGATTTGGGTATAGCCTTATCACATTTTCATCAGACTGCTATGAGTGAGAAATTAATTGGGCATTTTGAAATACAGAATATACATTTTTCAACTCCTGAAAATATGCACTATATTATATCTTATTCATCAAAGTAAAAACTAAAATAATCTAAAATAAAGAAAGAAAGGAGTTTTTTTAATGAATAATCCTATTGCTGTTTTCGATGCTGGACTTGGTAGTTATGCCATTGTTGAAGCTATTAAAAAAGCTTATCCACAACAAGATATTATTTATTTTGCCGATAGAAGAAGTTTCCCTTACGGTGCAAAAACAACTGAAGAATTAAAAGATATTATTGAAAATTCTATTGATTTTCTTTTAAAAAGGGGTTCTAATTTTATTGTGCTTGCTTCAAATGCTCCAAGTATAACTGTTCTTGATAAAATAAAAAAGAAGGATAAAGTTATTGGAATATATCCTCCGCTTAAAGATGTTATAAAGGATAAAAAGAAAAATACTCTTATCATTGGTGCTAAAGTAATGATTGATAGTTTTGAGTTACAGGAATATATAAAAAAAGAAGTTGGAGATTTCTATAAACAATTTCATGTAGAGAATGCCTCTCCTTTAATTCAACTTATTGAAAGTGGAGATTTTATAAATAATATAGAGGGAACAGAAAAGACTATAAAGAACTTTATTGATAATTGTGAAAATAAATTTGGTAAATTAGATTCAATAACTCTTAGTAGTACACATTTACCTTGGCTTTCTTCTTATTTTGAAAAACTTATTCCACAAGCTAAATTATACGATCCTGCTGATAGTTTGGTAAAAGCAATAAAACCTTATATTACTACTGGAGAAGGAAAGGTGTATTCAATAATTTCTGAATCTGAAAAATATCCAGCTAAAGATTTTTTAAAGATTTTAGATATTTTAAAAATTAAACTTGATTATGAAATCATATAAAAAAATAAAGCTGAGTTTTAAATTTAACCCAGCTTTTCTTTTTCTTATTTTACTATTTCTTTGATTCTTGCTTTCTTAGCAGATAATCCTCTTAAGTAGTAAAGTTTAGATCTTCTTACTCTACCAACTTTTAGAACTTCGATTCTGTCAATATTTGGAGAATTAACAGGGATTATTCTTTCTACTCCAATTCCTGCTGTAACTTTTCTTACAGTGAAAGTTTTTGCAACTCCTCGACCATTTACTCTGATTACAACTCCTTCAAATAATTGAACTCTTTCTTTGTTTCCTTCTTTTACTTTGTAGTACACTCCAATAGTGTCCCCAGCTTTGAATTGTGGAATATCACTTCTTAGATATTCTTTTTCAACTAACTCAATTAATTTTTCTTTTATTTTAAGTTTTCAGTATCTCCTATCTCTGATAATCTCATATATTCTTTTATTATTTCAAACCAAGGACTCTCTTTTTTACCTAAGCCCCTTTGAAAGAAACTATTATCCATAAAATTAAAGTAAAATTTAACTTTTCCAATTTCTAATATAGAGCTAGCTTTTCTCTTACAAGTAAATCTTATATTTTCTGTTACTTCTAAATTATTAACTTCTTTATCTATCCAAATTGCATCAAAAGCAATTTCAATAATATTTTCTTCTTTTATATTATTAAGCTTTTTAAATTTTTCAAGTGATTTTTCTACAAATATATGATATCCCTTAGAGGTATCAGCTTCTAATTTTTCAAAGGCAGCTACAAATTTAGCTCTTTCATCTTTTGGAATATCTTTAAGCATATTATATTGCTCTTGATTTATTTCTCCCATTTCCAATAAACAAGAAATATTAGCTTTATAGATATCATACTCATAGATATTTCTTTTTATAAACAAATTTTTCCTCCATATAATTTTTAATAAATTATATCAAAAGTTTTTGCATTATAATTTTATCTTTAAATAAAATAACTTCTTTTATGTTTTTATTTAATAAAAATTTTGTTGCCTCATCAAATTTATAAGCATATTCTTTGGTATTATGTGCATCAGAACCCAAAGTAAAAAGTTTTCCACCCATTCTTAAATACTTTTCTATCATATAACTATACAAATTTTCTTTTTTATATTTATACATACTTTTAGTATTTACTTCAAAGGCAATTTCTTTTTTTACTATAAGTTCAATAATTTTATTTAAAAATATACTTGCTAAATTATCAAAGTCTGTAACTGAAATATCAATTATCCTCATTCCATACTCAAAATGTGCTAAAATATCAAATTCTATTGAACTTTCTAAAGCTTGTATCATCTGTTCAAAATACTCTTTGACTAAATATTCTAATCTTATTAAACTTTTATTAATACACATAAAGTCATAAATTCCATTTTGATGTATAGATAAAAGTTTCAAATTAAAATTTTTATCTTTTAAGAAGCCCTCTATTCTCTTTTCAGAATTTGGAGTATAACCTATCTCTATTCCTGAAAAAAATTTATTTGAATACTTTTTATTCAAAATCTCTATTTGTTCAATGTATTTTAAATAGTGAATTGAACTATCTTTATAATTAATTATAGGATTTTCAAAATCTAAATGTTCAGTTGTTATAATATCATTTTCATTACAAACATTTATATAGTTTTCTAAATTCTCATTTGAGTCAAAAGAAAAGTTTGAATGTACATGTTGGTCAAACATTATAGATTATTTCTCCAATCAACTAAAATTTGATTTTCCTTATCTCCAATAAGCCCTGTTTCTTTTGCAAGTTCTAACAACACATCATAGTTTGTAAGAGTTGAAAAAGGTATTTTAGCTTCATCAAATTTTTCTTTTGCTTTATTTAAGTTATAACTAAATATTGCAATTACTCCTAAAACTTCTAATCCTTCTTCTTGTAAAGCTTGTGCTGCTAAAACAGAAGATTTCCCAGTTGAAATTAAATCTTCTATTACCACAACTTTTTTACCGTTTTCATATTTCCCTTCTATTTGGTTAGTCTTTCCATGGTCTTTAGCAGAACCTCTAACATATAACATTGGTAAATCCATAATATCACTTATCCAAGCAGCATGAGGAATACCAGCAGTAGCTGTTCCAACTATATAGTCAACATTAGGATATAGTTCTTTAATCTTTTTAACAAAACCTTCTGCTATTTGCTTTCTTATTTTAGGATAAGACATAGTAAGTCTATTGTCACAGTATATAGGTGATTTTATTCCAGATGCCCAAGTAAACCAATTTTCTTTATCAACTCTCAATTCAACAGCTTTAATATCTAACAATGCATTTATTATTTCTCTATCTAACATATTCTTCTCCTTACATTTCATTAGTACTATTATTGATATTTTTCTAACTCTTTATATACCTTAGAATTTCTGATTTTGTTAATATTTTCTTTGTTTTTATTTAAATGTTTTTCGTTTATTTGTATTATTAAATGTAACTGAGCTACAAGTATACTACTACATCTATTTAATACACTTTGTGTATAATAATCTTTATTTGCCATATTATCTAAATAGTAATCAATTGCTTTTTGATATTGCTTTTTTTCTAATACTTCTTGTATCATTATAGTATCATAAGCATTTTGAACTATAAAGAATTCTTCATCTGTTACTTCATCTTTATTTCCATTTTTTATATCTTTTTTTAATAATTCAAATCCTTCTTTAACATATTTTTTAACTTTTTCTTGATCAGTTTCATATTCTCCTGCAAGTTTGATTTTTCCTGACCATTTATTAGCATATTTTTTCATAAAGTCATCATAATACTTTTTAGCTTTTTCTTTATCTCCAATTTTTCTATAATATGATATATTTAATAAATATTTTTCTTCATCTTGAAAGACATTATCTACATAATTATCAAAATATTTCCTATTCTTTTTTACTTCCTCAATATCATCTTCAAAGTCTAAATAATATCTAGCAATTGGATAAGATAAATAAAAATTTTTAGGATTCTCATCTGCCATTTTTTTTAAGTCCTCTAAATAGATTTCTTTTTCTTCTCTACTTAATCTATCAGATTCCATTTTCTCATCTATTAAAATTGTTTGAGTTATCATTGTTGGATCAGTTATATTTAATCTTTTTAAATCTTTCTCAATTCTTTCACGATTAGTTATAGCTAAACATTCTAAACCAATAAATAGAAAAAGTAATATTTTTATAATTTTACTTTTCATATTTATCCCCCAGTTCAAACATATTTTTTATAAGTCTATATCTTTCTTCTGGATTTTCATTTCCAGTTATTGATCTACCGACAACAATATAACTTGCTCCATCTCTATTAGCATCTATTGGAGTAGCAACTCTTTTTTGGTCACCTTTTGAATCTTCTGCTAATCTTATTCCTGGGTTTACTATAATAAAGTCTTCTCCACTTTGTTCTCTAATTTTCTTTGTTTCAAGAACAGAGGATACCACTCCATCAATTCCACTTTCTTTTGCAAGTCTAGCATAGTTTAAAACAGATTCTTCTATACTTGTTTGGATATTTTGTTCTTTTCTCATATCTTCTTCACTTGTAGAAGTGAGTTGAGTTATAGCTATAACCTTTGTATTTACTCCTGCTTCTGTCATAGCTCTTTTAGCTCCTTTTAGCATTTCAGAACCACCTGCTGCATGAACAGTTAAAATATCAATATTAAATTTAGCTAACCCTTTTGCAGCAGAGTAAACAGTATTTGGAATATCATGTAATTTTAAATCTAAGAAAATTTTATGTCCTCTTTTTTTAATTTCATCTATTACCACTGGTCCATTTTGTAAATATAACTCCATTCCAACTTTTACAAATAATTTTTCTTCTTTGAATTTATCTAAAAATTCTAAAGTTTTTTCTAATGTTGGAAAATCTAGTGCTATTATAACTTCTTTTTTCATATCCACACTCCTTATTAATATTCTATCTAAAAGCTCTTCCTTTTAACTCCAAAATATGATTAACTCCTAGTTTATCTAAGGCTGATTCTAAATTATCAATTATCTTAGGACAAACATAAGGGTCTGTAAAGTTAGCAGTCCCTACAGCAACAGCACTTGCTCCTGCTGAAATAAAATCTATTACATCCCATTCGTCCATAACTCCACCCATACCAATTATTGGAATATTAACTGCTTGTGCAACTTGATATACCATTCTAATTGCCACAGGTTTTATAGCTGGTCCTGATAATCCCCCTGTCGTATTGGCTATTATTGGTTTTCCAGTCTTTCTATCAAGAACTATACCTACTAAAGTGTTTATCATTGTAAGTCCATCTGCTCCACCAGCTTCAACTGCTTTTGCCATTGCAACTATATCTGTTACATTAGGAGATAATTTTACATAAACTGGCACTGATGAAACAGCCTTTACTTTTTCAGTTAGATTTCTTGCAACACTTGGATCTGTTCCAAACTGTATACCTCCATGTTTTACATTAGGACAAGATATATTAAGTTCTAAAGCTTTTACATTAGGAGCTTTTGAAATTTTATCTGCTACATACACATAGTCTTCTATATCACTACCTGCAACATTTGCTATTATTGGAATATCATACTCTTCTAATTTTTTTAATTGATTAGAAATTATTTTATCAACTCCTGGATTTTGTAAACCTATTGCATTTAACATTCCACTAGAAGTTTCTGCTACTCTTGGTGTTGGGTTTCCAAATCTTGGTTCTTTCGTTGCTGCCTTTATCATAATTGCACCCAATTTTGAAATATCATAAAGTTCTGCATACTCTATTCCAAAAGCAAAGCAACCAGAGGCTGGCATAATTGGGTTTTTTAAATCTAAACCTGGAATTTGTACTCTTAATCTTTCACTCATCTTTTCTCCTATTATTCAATCTCAACATCACTAGCTAAATAAACTGGTCCATCATAGCAAACTCTTGTATAATCATCTTTATTTTTTTCTTTTTTTCTTCTCTTACAAACACAAGCATAACAAGCTCCTATTCCACAAGCCATTCTATTTTCAAGTGAAATGTATCCATTTTCTCCAACTGTATTTATCAATGCTTTTAACATAAGAGCAGGTCCACAACTATAATATTTATCAAAAACTAGATTATTTTCATCTTGAAGTTTTTTTATAACATCAGTTACAAATCCTTTTGTTCCTACACTTCCATCAACTGTTGAAATATAGACTTCTCCAAATTCTTTAAATTCTTCTTCATAAAAAACTTCATCTTTTGTGTTAAATCCTAATATTGTGATAGTTTTTATTCCTCTTTTATTAAATTGTTTAGCTAGTTCATATAGAGGAGGAACTCCTATTCCTCCACCAACAAGAAGAGCTGTCTGACCTTTTTGTAATGAAAGAACATCATAGCCTCTTCCTAAGGGTCCCATGACATCTACTTCATTTCCTTTTTTTATATCAGCCATAAATTTAGTCCCTTCTCCAACTATTCTATATATTATAGTTACTAAATTTTCTCCTCTATCAATTTCAGAAATTGAAATGGGTCTTCTTAACACATGTTCTCTTCCATCCCCTATTCTAATATTTACAAATTGCCCAGGAGTTCTACATTCTTTTACAAAGTTTCCTTTTATTTTCATTTTATATGTATCTTTTGCTATTTGTACATTTTCTTCAACTGTACAATCTTCCATTTTCATAAAATCTCTCCTATTTCTTTTAAGTTTAATTTCATATTATTAATCAAAAATAATTCATTACTGAGTAGATTTCTTAATGATAAAATAAAATCTCTTGACAGCCGTATGAGTTCTACAAGCTCAATGAACACAGGCTCTTCGAACTAATACGGATGTCAGAGACTAATTTTTACTATTTATTTTATACTTTCCTATATAATGAAAAATCTACATTCGTAATTCATTTATTCTTGACTTACAATTCTATAGTGATTGAACTCTAAAAGACATTGACTCAATAACTCTCAACAGTGCATTTGCAGTATCTAGTGAAGTGAAACAAATTACTCCATGTTCAGTAGCTTTTCTTCTGATTTTAAATCCATCTTTTTCACTAGATTTACCTTTTGTTGTAGTATTTATAACTATATCCACATCTCCATTTTGTATTGCATCTAAGACACTATAATCTGAATTATCTATTTTTCCAACTTTTTTAACTTTTAGTCCATGACCTTCAAAATATGTTCCTGTTCCTTCTGTTGCTAAAATTGAGAAACCTACATCAGAAAAACCTTTTGCAAGATTTAAAGCAGCTTCTTTATTTTTATCATCTATTGTAAATAGAACTCTACCATAATCTTTAATTTTTATTCCAGCAGCAGTAAGCCCTTTATATAATGCTTTTTGTAAATTTACATCTGTTCCTATAACTTCTCCTGTTGATTTCATTTCAGGCCCTAATGTTGTGTCAACATTCTTCAACTTTTGGAAACTGAATACAGGTACTTTTACAGAAACAAAATTTCCTACATCTGCAATATCTTTTGTAAATCCTAAGTCTCTTAATTTTTTACCTAAGATACATTGCATAGCTATATTTGCAACAGGAACTCCTGTAACTTTACTTAAGAATGGTACTGTTCTTGAAGCTCTTGGATTTACTTCAAGTACATAAATTTCTCCCTTACTTACAACATATTGAATATTGATAAGTCCCTTAACTTTTAGCCCACTAGCTAATTTTTTTGTATAGTCTATCAAAGTTTCAATTTCTTTTTCTGATAAACTTTGAGGAGGATATATTGATATTGAGTCTCCACTATGTACTCCTGCTCTTTCAATATGTTCCATTATTCCAGGTATAAAAGTATTTTCTCCATCAGATATAGCATCAACTTCTATTTCCTTACCTATCAAATATCTATCAATCAATACTGGATGTTCAGGATTTATATGTACTGCCTTTTCCATATATTTTTTTAAATCTTCATCATTATATACTATTTCCATAGCTCTACCACCCAATACATAAGATGGTCTAACTAAAACTGGATAACCAATTTCATTTGCATTCTTTAATGCTGTTTCAACATCAAATGCTGTTTTTCCTAATGGTTGAGGAATTTTTAAATCTATAAGTAATTTTTCAAATCTATCTCTATCTTCAGCTGTATCTATTGAATCAAGAGAACTTCCTAAAATTTGTATTCCATTTTTAACTAATTTATCAGCTAGGTTAATTGCAGTTTGCCCTCCAAATTGTACAACTACTCCAAGAGGTTTTTCTAGCTCTAAGATTTCCATAACATCTTCTTGTGTTAAAGGCTCAAAATATAGTTTATCTGAAATTGAGAAGTCTGTTGATACAGTTTCAGGGTTATTATTTATTACTATTGCTTCATAACCTAATTTCTTTATAGCCATAATAGCATGTACTGTTGCATAGTCAAATTCTATCCCTTGTCCTATTCTTATAGGTCCTGAACCAAGAACAACTATTTTTTCTTTATCGCTTCTAATTGACTCATTTTCAAATTCATAAGTTGAATAAAAATATGGAGTACTTGACTCAAATTCTGCAGCACAAGTATCAACCATTTTATACACAGGTCTGATATTGTTCTTATGTCTTAAATCAGTTATTTCTTTTTCTGTCATTCCCCATCTGTGAGCAATAACTCTATCTGAAAATCCAAATGTTTTTGCTTTTCTTAAAAGTCCTATATCATTTTTATTATCTTTTAATAAATGTTCCAGATCAATTATGTTTTTCATTTTATTTAAGAAAAATAAATCAATTTTTGTATATTCATGAATTTCTTCTATACTTACATTTCTTCTTAAAGCTTCTCCAATAAAGAATAATCTTTCATCTCCAGCAAGTTTTATTCTTTTTATTATTTTTTCTAAAGTAAATTCATCTCCATTTGGTAGTCCTAAATGATGAACTCCATATTCTAAAGATCTTATAGCTTTAAGTAGAGATTCTTCCAAAGTTCTACCTATTGCCATTATTTCTCCAGTTG
Organism: Fusobacterium massiliense; assembly: GCF_900095705.1. Lineage (NCBI taxonomy): Bacteria > Fusobacteriati > Fusobacteriota > Fusobacteriia > Fusobacteriales > Fusobacteriaceae > Fusobacterium > Fusobacterium massiliense. The sequence continues at coordinate 122,565 of NZ_LT608326.1, forward strand.
CTTTCATTTGAGTTCCTAAATATCTATCTCCATCTCCAAACTTATCGAATGGAAATCTTGGAATTTTTGTAACAATATAGTCTATTGCTGGTTCAAAACAAGCATAAGAAGACTTAGTTACTGGATTTATAATTTCATCTAATGTCATTCCAACAGCTATTTTTGCTGCTATCTTTGCTATTGGATACCCTGTTGCTTTTGATGCAAGGGCTGATGAACGAGAAACTCTTGGATTTACTTCTATTATGTAATATTTAAATGAATTTGGATCCAATGCTATTTGAACATTACACCCTCCTTCAATTTTTAAAGCTCTTATTATTTTTAATGAAACATCTCTTAACATATGATGTTCTCTATCTGTTAAGGTTTGAGATGGAGCAACAACTATCGAATCCCCTGTATGTATTCCCACTGGATCTATATTTTCCATGTTACATACAACTATTGCTGTATCATTGCTATCTCTCATAACTTCATATTCTATTTCTTTAAGACCAGCTATTGATTTTTCAAGCAAACATTGATGAACTGGAGAATAGTTTAAGCCATTTGGTACAATTTCTTCTAAATCTTGACTATTATAGCAAATTCCTCCTCCTGTTCCTCCCATTGTAAATGCTGGTCTTACTATAACTGGATACCCTATCTCTTTCACAAATTTTTCTGCTTCTTCTAAAGTATGAACTATAGCAGAATCTGGAACTGGTTCATTCAATTCATTCATCAAATCTCTAAACAATTCTCTATCTTCTGCTTGTTTTATAGAATTTAATTTTGTTCCTAAAATTTCAACTCCACATTCTGTTAAAACTCCACTTTCATATAAATCAACAGCTAAATTTAATGCAACTTGTCCTCCCAAAGTTGGAAGTAAAGCATCTGGTCTTTCTTTTCTTATTATTTTTGATAAAAATTCAACAGTTAAAGGTTCTATGTAAACCTTATCTGCAATTTCTTTATCTGTCATTATTGTTGCTGGATTTGAATTTACAAGTATTACTTCATATCCTTCTTCTCTTAATGATAAACAAGCTTGTGTCCCAGCATAATCAAATTCTGCAGCTTGTCCTATTATTATTGGTCCTGAACCTATTACAAGTATAGTTTTTATATCTTTTCTTTTTGGCATTAATCTCACTCCCATTATTTCATATTCTTATCAATATTCTTTATAAATTCATCAAACAAATAACTTGAATCATGTGGTCCAGGTGCTGCTTCTGGGTGATATTGAACAGAAAATACTGGATATTTTTTATGTCTTACTCCTTCACAGCTTCTGTCATTTATTGCAATATGTGTTAATTCTAAATCTGTATCTTTTAACGAATCTATATCAACAGCATACCCATGATTTTGAGAAGTAATATCTACTCTTCCAGTTATAAGATTTTTTACCGGGTGGTTTCCTCCTCTATGACCAAACTTTAGTTTATATGTTTTAGCTCCACAAGCTAGGGAAATTAGCTGATGCCCCATACATATTCCAAATATAGGTACTTTACCTATTATTCCTTTTATCATTTCAATGCTTTCTTTTGCATCTTCCGGATCTCCAGGTCCATTTGTAAGCATAACTCCATCTGGCTCTAATCTTAAAAGTTCTTCTGCCTTTATGTTATGAGGAACTACTATTACATCACAACCTCTTGTTGTTAATTCTCTAACTATACCTATTTTCATTCCTAAATCAACAAGTACAACTCTTCTTCCTCTTCCTAATGCTGGTGAAATAGATTTTGATGAAACTTGTTCAATTTGATTTGTTGGTAAAGTAGTTTTTCTCAATTCTTCCACAACTTCATCTACATTTCTATCAATAGAAACTAAACACCCTTTTATAACTCCCTTTGTTCTAATTTTTCTTGTTAAACTTCTAGTATCTATTCCATATATTCCTGGAATATTAAAAGTTTTTAAAGCTTCATCTAAAGTTTTTTCATTTCTAAAATTTGATGGAGTAGTACATAATTCTTTCACTATCATACCTTTTATGCAAGGATTCATAGATTCAAAATCATCTCTGTTTATTCCATAATTTCCTATAAGTGGATAAGTAAAAGTAACTATTTGACCATTGTATGATGGGTCTGATAATGTTTCTTGATAACCTGTCATTGAAGTATTAAAAACTACTTCTCCTATACTTTCAATATCTGCTCCAAAGGCATATCCTTTGTATACAGTTCCATCTTCTAAAACTAACTGTCTGTTGTACATAAAAGCATCTCCTTTATAATAATTTCTCTTAAATTTCTTTATATGCTATTTTTCCATTACTGATTGTTAATACTGGTACTCCAAAAACTTTTTCATTAGTATAAGGTGTATTTTTACCTTTACTCAAAAAATTATCTGGATTTATTATCATTTCTTTTTCTAAATCTATTACAACTATGTCTGCAAAAGAATTTTCTTCTAACTTTCCATAGGGTAAATTAAATATCTTTGCTACATTCTCCGACATCAACTTAACTAATAGTTCTAAAGAAAATATATCTGTTTTAACAAACTTTGTATAAAGTTGTGCAAAAGCTGTTTCTGAGCCTACTATACCGAATGAAGATTTTTCAATTCCTCTTTGTTTTTCTTCAATAGTGTGTGGAGCGTGGTCTGTTGCTATAATATCTATTGTCCCATCTAAAATTGCAGCTATTAAAGAGTTTCTATCTTCTCTTGCTCTCAAAGGAGGATTCATTTTCCACATTCCATTGTCTTCCTTTATATCATCTTCACAACTTAATAAGTGATGTGGTGTAACTTCACAAGTTACCTTTATTCCATTTCTTTTTCCATCTCTCACAGCTCTTACTGATTCCTTTGCTGAAATATGACAAACATGATAATGACAGTTTGCTGCTTCAGCTAAAAGTATATCTCTTGCTACTTGAGTTGATTCACATATTGAAGGAATCCCTTTTATTCCTAGCTCTGCACTTCTTTTACCATCATGCATTGCACCCCCTCTTATAAGTGAATTATCTTCACAATGTGCAACTATAGCTTTATTTAATTTGCTCCCCATAAGCATCGCTTCGTACATAACATTAGCACTTTGAACTCCACGACCATCATCAGTAAAAGCAAATACATTGTTAGCTATACTTTCCATATCTGAAAGTTCCTTACCATATTCTTCTTTTGTTATTGCACCATAAGGAATAGCTCTAATTACAGAATCTTTTTTTATTATATCTAACTGTCTATTTAAAGTTTCTACACTATCAGGAACAGGATTTAAGTTAGGCATAGTCATAACAGTTGTAAATCCCCCTCTTGCTGCTGCTCTTGAAGCCGTATAAATAGTTTCCTTTTGTGGAAACCCTGGTTCTCTCCAATGAACATGAGCATCTATAAAACCTGCCGTTACAAATTTATCTTTTACATCTATTGTATTTTCATCTGTAATATCTATATTTTTTGAAATTTTTTCTATCTTGTCATTTTTTATTAAAATATCTACTCTTTCAAATTTACCATTTTTTAAAATCTTACAATTTTTTAATAACATAAATTCTCCCTTTCTATTTTGAAAAATAGTTCGTTACTAGCCAGATTTCTTAACGAATAAAAATTAAGAATTCGCTGTAATTTCGGCAAAACTTGCCAACAAGTTGGCTTCAAACACGCCGACAATTACTCGGCTCATTCTATTTAATTTTTATCCTAAAATCTGGAATGTAACTCTCTTATTTTTCAATAATCTTACAACTTGTTATTATCGATAATATATTCAAGTATTGCCTGTCTCATAAACATTCCATTTTTCATTTGTTCAAATATAAGAGATTTTTCACTTTCAACTAAACTATCTGCTATTTCTACATCTCTATTTACTGGAGCAGGGTGCATTATAATTGCTTTCTCTTTTAATCTTTTGTATCTTTCTTCTGTCAAGCCATAATTTTTATGATAATTTTCTTTTGAAAACTCAGATTTTTCTTTACTATCTGTATGTCTTTCATGTTGAACTCTTAAAAGCATACAAATATCTACTTTATCTATTACATCATCAAAGTTTACAAATTCTCCTAGACTTTTATCTTTCCATATTTCAGGTGCTACAAATTGAACCTTAGCTCCTAGTCTTGTAAGTGCTTTTTTATTACTTCTTGCAACTCTAGAATTTTTTATATCTCCAGCAATAATTATATTTAAATCCTCAAATTTTCCATAAGTTTCATATATAGTCATAATATCTAAAAGGCATTGCGAAGGGTGTTCTCCACTTCCATCTCCACCATTTATTACAGGTATTTTTAAATTTTCAAGTTGTTTGTAGTATTCATTTTCTGAATGTCTTATTACCAACATATTAACTCCTATCATTTCGAGAGTTTTACAAGTATCATAAAGAGTTTCTCCCTTTTGAATAGAAGAAGTTGAAACTTCAAAATCAACAACATTTAGATTTAATTTTTTTTCTGCAACTTCAAAACTTTTCTTTGTACGAGTTGAATTTTCAAAAAACAAATTTGCAACAAACAAATCATTTCTTTTTTTATTCTCTGCTCCTTTTTTTAGTTCTAAAGCTCTTTTTACCAATGATACTATTTCTTCATTTGTTAAATCTTCCATAGACAACAAATTTTTCATAAAAAAACCTCCTAAATAGTCTTACACTACTTAGAAGGTCATAAAATTAAAATTCTAGGACATTCTAAATAGGTAAATCAACTAATTACAATATTACAACCTCTTCTTTTCCATCTAATTCTTTCAAATATACTTCTATATTTTCTGAATGAGAAGTTGGTATATTCTTCCCTATAAAATCTGCCCTTATTGGTAATTCACGGTGTCCTCTATCAATTAAACAAGCTAGTTGAATTTTAGCTGGCCTTGACTTGCTAAGAATTGCATCAAGTCCCGCTCTTATAGTTCTTCCTGTATACAATACATCATCAACTATAACAACAACTTTCCCTGTTAAATCACTTTTAAATTCTGTTTTTTTAATATCTAAGTCAAAATTCTTCCTATCAATATCATCACGATAATAAGTAATATCAATAGTTTCTAGTGGAATAGCAATATTTTCAATTTCTAATACTTTTTGTTTTATTCTTTCTGCTAGAATATCTCCTCTGCTTTTTATTCCAACTAAAACAATATCTTCTACTGATTTATTTCTTTCAATAATTTCATATGATATTCTAGTAATCGATCTTTGTATGCCATTTTCATCTAATAATATTTTCATTTTTACCTCACAAATAATGTTAATAAAAAAACCTAAAACCAAAGGCTTTAGGTAAACACACAAAAATATAGACTAAAAAATATTAGCCATCCACACCCTTGTTAGCCTCTCTGGACTCTCTTAAAAGGAAATATTTAATTTTATCTATTTTATAATATTTTTCAATATTTGTCAAGAAGAAAAAGAAGACGAGAAAGTAAGATTTATCTAATTTAATTAAAGTTAAAATTTGTAAATTAAAAAAAATATGTTAAAATAATATAAAATTATTTATTCTTAATTAGGAAGGTGATAAAATGAAAAAAATTATTTTTAGCTTATTTTTAATTTTAGCAATTGCTAGTTATGCTGTCCCAAGCTTTGTAGATAAAAGAAGAGTCGAAAATAAAGGCTATACTTTTACTCAAGATATTGAAAATTTTACTGTAACTTTTCAAAAAACAGATAAAGATGGTGCAACAACAATAGCATATTGGTATGGTGCTCCTGATCCTAGTCCAGCTGAATTAAATAAATCTTTAAAAAGCGAAGCTAGTCAAGAACTAACTTCAAAACAATCTTTAAAAATGGGGAGAGCTTTAGTTGAAAAATATTCAGGTAAGGAAGGTTTTCTATACACTATAGTTTTCAAAAACTCTAAACCAGCTGATGTGTTAACTTCAGTTGCATATTTTACTCCTAATGAATATCCAAGTAATCAGTTAAATAAATTAGTAGATAAACTACTTGCTGAATCTGAATCATTTATAAAATAATATGTGGAATATTAAATTAGAAAAGTCTCTTGACAGCCGTATGAGTTCTATGAGCTCAATGAAAACTGACTCTTCGAACTAATATGAATGTCAGAGACTGGTTTTTGCTATTTTAATTTATATTTTCCTATAGAGCAAAAAAAGAAGCTTCTTTTCCAAGAAGCCTCTTTTTTTATTTATTATAAGGTTGGTATGATATCAAAATATTTTATTTTTTTATTTTGCTTTGCAAATTAAATTTTATTGTTTATAGCTTATTATACATCTTATTTTAAAAATATGCAAGTCTTTTTCTCAAAATCTTAAAAATCACTAAAAATCACTATAAATACATTGCTTAATAGCTATTCTCTATTAAAAATTATATCATTTTCTCATTTTTTATCAATTTTTTTATCCTGAAAAGAATATATTATTATATAAAATTAAGTTAGCTAATTAAAATTTTTATTTTATTTTTTTGTTTTTATTTAATTGTTTTTATTAGCTAAATATGTTATACTGATACATCATTAATAAAGTGAATACTCTTGACGACTGTATAAATTTTTAAGGTTATTTAAACATTCTCAACTAATACTAATATTAAGAACTATTTTTTGCTTTTTAAATTTATATTTTTCTATGTTCTTAAAAGAGTTTATTGAAGAAAAAATTTTTTATATTAATTTAAAATAATAAACAAAGATAAAAGAGGAGACTAATATTTTGATAAAGTATATAATAAAAAGAGTCTTATATCTAATTCCTATCTTGATCGGAGTAACTTTTTTAACATTTTTAATGTTATACCTAGCTCCATCAGATCCTATATCAATGAAATATACCTCAATGGCTACTGTTGGAGACTCAAAATATATAGAAAATAAAAAACAAGAAATGGGACTAAATGATACTTTTATAAAACAGTATTTAAGATGGTCTAAAAATGTTTTATCTGGTGATTTAGGAATATCTACTAAATATAATGTACCAGTAAAAGATGAAATAAGTAAACGACTTCCTAAAACTTTAGCATTAACTGGAACATCTATTTTTATAACAATTTTTTTAGCTTTCCCTCTTGGAATAATCTCAGCTCAATATAAAAATAAATGGCTAGATTATATTATAAGATTTTTTTCATTTATAGGTATTTCCATCCCTAGTTTTTGGTTAGGTTTAATGTTAATGTATTTCTTTTCAGTGAAATTCAAGCTTTTACCTATTATTGGAAGTAATGGAATAAAAAGTCTTATTCTTCCTTCAATAACACTTTCAGTATGGTTGATTGCTGTTTATATAAGAAGAATTAGAGCTTGTATACTTGAAGAAATAAACAAAGATTATGTAATTGCATTAAAATCAAAAGGGATTTCATATTCAAAAATAATGTTTTTTCATGTTCTCCCAAACTCATTATTAACAATAGTTACAATGTTTGGAATGTCAATAGGAGCTATATTGGGTGGAACAACAATAATTGAAACAATATTTGAATATCGTGGCCTTGGTAAAATGGCAGCAGATGCTATAACTAATAGAGATTATTTTTTAATGCAAGGTTATGTTATTTGGACAGCTATAATTTATGTAGTAATTAATCTTATTGTAGATATTCTTTATAAATATCTTAATCCTAAAATTAGAATAGGAGATGAAAATTAATGTTAAATAAAAAAATTGATTATAAATTTTCTACAATTTTCATACTAGCTATCCTTATAATTTTAATTACAGTTTTTGCAAGCTATATAGCTCCATATAATCCTGACTACCAAAATTATGAAGCTATATCTCAGGCTCCAAATTCTAATTACTTACTAGGAACTGATTATGTTGGAAGAGATATTTTATCAAGAATACTTTATGGAGGTAGATATTCACTACTAATTGCATTATTAGTAACTTTATTAGTTGCTTTCATTGGAATTATAATAGGACTTATATCTGGTTATTCAGGAGGCATAATTGATATTATTATTATGAGAATTGTTGATATGATAATGTCATTTCCTTATATAGTTTTTGTAATAGCAATTGTAACAATTTTTGGAGGGGGATTAAAAAATTTAATTTTAGCTATGACTTTAATTAGCTGGACTAACTATGCAAGAGTTACAAGAGCCATGGTAATCTCTCTGAAAAATAATGATTTTATTAATCAAGCTAAATTAAGTGGAGCTAGTGATATAAGAATTATGTATAAATATTTAGCTCCTAATGTTTTACCATATTTAATTGTTCTAACAACACAAGATATTGCAAATAATCTTTTAACTTTATCAAGTCTGTCTCTTTTAGGAATAGGTGTTCAACCTCCAACAGCAGAATGGGGACTTATGTTAAGTGAAGGTAAAAAATATATTCAAACAGCTCCCTGGATACTTTTTTTTCCAGGAATAGCAATATTTATTTGTGTAATTGTTTTTAATTTACTTGGGGATAGTTTAAGAGATATTCTTGATCCTAAAAAGTAATTTTTATATTTTAATTTTATTTATAGGAGGAAATTGTGAAGAAAAAAGTATTATTAGGAATTTTTTTAGCCCTTATTTCAATTGGAATTTTATCAAGTTGTGGTAGTGAAAAAACTACTTCAGCAACTGAAACTAAGGGTGGACATATGAATGTTGCTCTTTATTGGTTTGGAGAAACATTGGACCCTGCATTAGACTGGGATGGTTGGACTTTAACAAGAGCTGCTGTTGGAGAAACATTAGTAACTGTCGATGAAAATTTACAATTAGTAGGACAATTAGCAGATTCTTGGGAAAATGTTGATGAAACAACTTGGAAATTTCATATTCGTCAAGGTGTAACTTTCCAAAATGGAAATCCTTTAACTCCAGAAGCAGTAAAATCTTCTATTGAAAGAACTGTAAAATTGAATGAAAGAGGAGAAAATGCTTTAAAACTAGCTAGTATAGATGTAGATGGAGAATATGTAATTATAAAAACAAAAGAACCATATGGAGCATTTTTAGCAAATATCTCTGATCCAATGTTTATAATAGTTGATACTAGTGTTGATACTTCTAAGTTTAAAGAAACTCCTGTTTGTACAGGTCCATACATGGTAACTTCATTTAAACCTGCTACTTCATTTGAGGTTACTGCTTACGAAAATTATTGGGGTGGAAAACCTGCACTTGATAGTATAACTGTTTTTGATATAGAAGATGATAATACAAGAGCACTTGCATTACAATCAGGAGATGTTGACATGGCTCAAGGTGTAAGAGCTGGAGATATAGCTTTATTTACTGATAATAAAGATTATGTTGTTAAATCAACAACAGGAACTCGTATTGAATTTATGACAATGAATACAGTAAAATCTCCTTTGAAAGATAAAAATCTTCGTTTAGCTATCAACTCAGCAGTTGACTATGATACTATAGCAAAAGTCGTTGGTGGAGGAGCTGTTGCTGCTAAAGCACCGTTTCCAGCTAGTGCTCCTTATGGTTACAATGAACTTAATAAACAAGCTTTTGATATAGAAAAAGCTAAAAATCTTTTAACTGAAGCAGGTTATAAAGATACAAACAATGATGGTTTTGTTGATAAAGATGGAAAAAATCTTGAAATAAATATTTATGGAACAGCTGGTGGAAACACTAGAGCAAACTCAACAGTAGCTGAACTTTTAGAAGCTCAATTAAAAAATGCAGGAATAAAAGCTAATATAAAAATAGCTGAAAATCTTGATGAAATTAAAAAGAATTTAGAATTTGATCTTTTATTCCAAAACTGGCAAACAGTTTCAACTGGAGATTCTCAATGGTTCCTAGATAATGCTTTCAAGACTGATGGAAGTGGAAACTATGGTAAATATAGTAATAAACAATTAGATGATTTAATCAATGAACTTGCAACAACATTTGATGTAAAAGAACGTCAAAAAATAACAAAAGAAGCTAGTCAAATAATAATAGACGAAGCTTATGGAACATACATAGTAAGCCAAGCTAATGTAAATGTATCTAATAATAAAGTAGAAAATATGGCTAATTTCCCAATAGATTATTATTTCTTAACAGCAAATACAAAAATATCAAAATAGGAAAGTGATTTTATGAAACCTCTATTAGAAATTAAAAATTTGAATATCAACTATAAAAATTCTATAAAAGCCGTTAAAAATGTTAGTTTAACATTAGAAGATAATCAAATTATTTCAATAGTTGGTGAAAGTGGAAGTGGTAAGAGCACTCTCATAAGAGCTATTCTGAAATTACTTCCAATGGGTGGAGAAATAGAAAGTGGTAATATCTTTTTCTTAGAGAAAGATATTCTCAATCTAAATAAAAATGAACTCAATAAGCTTAGAGGAAAAGATATAGGAATGATATTTCAAGATCCTAATTCAACAATGGATCCTATAAAAACTATTGAAAAACAGTTTATTGAATATATTTTAGAGCATAATAACATATCAAAAAAAGAAGCTATTGATTTAGCAAAAAAATATTTGTTGAAACTTAATTTAATAGATGTAGAAAGAGTTTTAAAATCTTATCCCTTTGAACTTTCAGGTGGAATGAAGCAACGTGTTTCTATTGCTATGGCAATGGCACAAAATCCTAAATTATTATTAGCTGATGAGCCTACAAGTGCCCTTGATGTTACTATACAAGCTCAAGTTATTAATGAACTAAAAAAAATTAGAGAAAATTTTAAAACATCTATTATTTTAGTCACTCATAATATGGGAGTTGCTGCTTATATATCTGATAAAATTGCCGTTATGAGAAATGGAGAAATTGTTGAATTTGGAGATAGAGATCAAATTATAAAGAATCCTCAACATGATTATACAAAATCATTATTAAATGCCATTATAAATTTAAAATAGAAGTTTAGGGAGAGCTATGAAAGAAGATTTATTAATTATAAAAAATATTTGTAAAACATTTAAAATCGATAAAAATAAAGAATTAGAAGCTCTTAAAAATGTAAATATTATCTTAAAAAAAGGCGAATGTATAGGCATTGTTGGGGAATCTGGTTGTGGAAAGTCTACTCTAGCTAGAATTATAATTGGGATAGAAGAAAAAACATCTGGAAAAATTATCTTTGATAATAAAGAAATAGATGATATTTTAAAAACAAAAGATATTCAAATGATATTTCAAAATCCTCTTTCATCTTTTAATCCACGTATGAAAATTGTAGATTATATGTGGGAACCACTTAGAAACTATTTTAAATTATCTAAAAAAGAAAGCATCTCTATAATCAAAAAATCCTTGATAGATGTTGGTTTAGATGAAACTACTTTGGAAAAATATCCTCATGAATTTTCAGGGGGACAACTTCAAAGAATTACAATAGCTAGAGCAATAATTACTAAGCCTAAATTAATAGTTTGTGATGAAATTACCAGTGCATTAGATGTTTCAGTTCAAAAACAAATCTTAGAACTTTTAAAAAAATTACAACAAAATTTAGAACTATCTTATCTTTTTATTGGTCATGATTTAGCTGTTGTTCAAGATATAAGTCAAAAAATAGTTGTTATGTATATGGGTGAAATTGTTGAGGAATTAAACTCTGCTGATTTAAAAACTAAAGCAAAACACCCTTATACAAAATTACTTTTAAATTCTATTTTTGAAGTTGATAAAATAGATTAAATAAAGTTTCTTAACAACTGTATTAGTTCTATGAGCTTAATGAACACACGCTCTTTGAAATAATACAGATATCAGAGACTAATTTTTATTTTTTAATTTATATAATCAAAAAATCCTTGATAACCGTATGAATCAATTATACAGCTATCAAGGATTAACTTTTTAATATTAATTTATACTTCTACTTTACTCTCTCTAACAAAAATAAAATTTTTCTCATCTGAAATATTTTCATCAAATATATATTTATCTATGGATACCTTTTTTATATCTTCAATATTAGAAATTTCTTTTTTAATTAAATAATCTAAATATTTTCCTCTAGCTCTCTTACTATAATTACTTATTGATTTCAAATTCCCTTTATGATTTTCTTTAAAGTCTAATGTTATCATAGGAATATTTTTATCTATAATCTTTGAAAATTCTGAGGAAGCTAAATTCAATAATACTTCTTCAGCTTTTAAACTATTTTTTATATGGAAATTTACTTCTTTTTTCCAAAAATTATATAGACTTTCTTCCATTATCTTCATTGTCATATCTAATCTATACGGCTTTATTTTTTCAAAAGGTAAAGCTATCCCATAAAAAGCCGACAAAAGAAAAAGATTATCTCTAATATAACTTAAAGAAGCATCTGAATACTCTTCTAAATTCAATTCCTTATATGCAACCCCATTATATAAAGATATTGCATACAATTCTTCTAATACATCATATTTTCTGTAATTCTCAATAGTTTCTTCAAGTAATTTCCCTTTTATTTTCATAATATTTGAAATTTCTTCATTATTTTTTTTCTTTAATAATTGTAATAATTCTTTTCTTTTTAATTTAAAACTTTCATCAATACTTTGATTTTTTTTATTAAAAAGTACTTCTACTTTTCTCATCTCTTTACTTGGAGAAAATATTATTTTCATCATTACTCCCATTCTTTAATAAAACCATAATATATTTTTGTATTATCTCCAGTAACATCAAGTATATTTATATCTGTAATATAGCATTCTTCTTTTTTTACGACTACTCCATTAACTTCGACTTCACCGTCAATTACAAAAAGAAATATAATATTACTATCTTTTTCAAGATGTAATTTACATAGCTTTTGAACTTCTCTAAAATATAAGTCCCCTCTTATACCTTTTAACATTAAGTTAAAATCTCTAAATTTACCATAAGAATAAGTTTCCCAATCTCCTCTAAAACGATCTATCTGATAATCTTCCATATCTACTTCATAATGTCCCGTATGAGATAGTTTCATTTCTCCTTCCAATTTAGAAATGTATCTATCCACTCCTGGTAGTTTTGTAAAAAGAGATTCTGCTGGGTCATTTGTTGTTGCAACACTTATACGAGCTTTAAAAACTCTTTCAGCATAGTTTGAATTTTCTGGGTAAATAAAAATTTCATTTGTTACTCCACCAGACCACACAGAGACTTTCCAATCTTCCTTTTTTATAACCTTATACATTTTCCCCTCCTATCTCATCGCATAAAATATCTAAACCATTAATATTAATATTCATACATATTATAATTATACAACCTTTTTTATAAAAGTAAAATAAAAAAACTACACATTATTGTGTAGTAGTAATCTTAGATGGTGGTTGGGGAAGGATTCGAACCTTCGAAGGCGGAGCCGTCAGATTTACAGTCTGATCCCTTTGACCGCTCGGGAACCCAACCATGCTATTAAATTTAGTGGTACCCCGTAGGGGAATCGAACCCCTGTTTCCAGAGTGAAAATCTGATGTCCTAACCACTGAACGAACGGGGCACTGGTGCCGCTTATCGGAGTCGAACCAATCACCTACTGATTACAAGTCAGTTGCTCTACCAGATGAGCTAAAGCGGCTTATGTCGTTTAGAGACATTCACTATAATACATTATTTTCTATCTTTTGTCAACTCTTTTTTTATTTTTTTTCTACTTTTTAAAAATTTTATCAATTTCTTCTTGTTGATATTTTCTTTTTTGTTTCATATTATTAAGTAATTCATTATTTATAGAAATTTTATTTTTTTCATCAAGTTCATCTAACTTTTTTATTATTTCTACATTCAATATATTATTTTCTTTAAAGATTTTTTCTATTTCTAAAAGTTTAAAATATGAAATTGCTTTTAAATTTCTATCAGCCCCAACTCTATCTATTGTGTTAAGTTGAATCTTATCGTATCTTATTTTATTTTCTTTTAAAAATTCTATGATTCCTTTTATATTCTCATAGCTGTCTGTAACATTTTCTATAATAAAAATCTCTATCCAAATTTCCCCTTTAAAATTAGAATGACTCATCTTAATAAAGCCCTCTTTTACTTCTTCTATATGAGTACTTTTATCCGGTCTAACTAACTTTTCAAAAATCTCTTGATTTACTGTACTTAAAGTTGGAATTAACAAATCTGCCCTTTCTATTTCTTTTATAACATCAGCATTATTCAATAGTAAACTATTTGTAATTACTGCTATTTTACCTTTATAAACTAAGTTATCTTTAATAAAATTTATAATATTCCCTAAATCTAAACTTAAAGTTGGTTCTCCACTTCCAGAAAAAGTTATATAATTTGGCGTAATAGATTTTAAAACTTCTCTTATTTCAAATTTTATTTCTTCAATATCTTTAAATATTTTTCTATCTAATATTATTTTTTTAGTTGCTCCACATTCACAAAACACACAATTTAAGTTACAACTTTTATTTACAACTAAATCTACCCCTAAAGAAATTCCCAATCTTCTAGATGGAACCGGTCCAAAAACATGCTTATACATAGTATCACTTCCTAAACATAATTTTACCTTATTTTACCACTTTATTTTATTTTTTTCTAAATAAATTATCTAAATACTTTATTAAACAAATACTTTCTAAGTATATAATAAATAAAGTCTCTGACGTCCGTATTAGTTCGAAGAGCCTGTGTTCATTGAGCTCGTAGAACTCATACGGCTGTCAAGAGACTAATTTTTATTATTTAATTTTATACTTTCCTATAGAACAAAAAAAAGACTGTTACAAAAATTTATAACAATCTTTTAATTCTATTTTATGAAAGTTCTTATTTTCTTACTAATGGTTTACCACAACAAGAAAATTCACAACATTCGTGAGCATGTTTGTGAGTTTCACAATTTTCATCATCTGCACAATTACATTGATTTTTTACCTCTATTTCGAAATCACAACATTGACATTTATAAACTTCACCTTTTTTCATATTTTCACAACTTACCATAAAAAAACCTCCTCTATATTTTAAAAACTTTTTTATATACCTATCTAGGTATATACATTATACCCTACCCTGTATACTATGTCAAGTATTTTTTTTTATTTTTTTTTATTACAATAGAAAGAATATATATCTATAAAAAAGTCTCTTGCCGTATGAGGCTGGCTTTTAGTATTTAATTTTATACTTTCCTATAGAATAAAATATATTCATTTTTTTTATTCTATGATAAAATAAATTACTTTAGTTTATATAGAAGGAGTTATAGAATGGAAGTAAGGTATGCTAATAAAGATGAAAAAAATATTGCTATAAATTTTTGGAAAGAAAGTTTTAAAGATACTGATGAACAAATAAATTTTTATTTCAATGAAATTTTTGACCATAATAATTACTTAATTTTAGAAGATGAAGAAAAAATTGTTTCTTCTTTGCATGAAAATCCATATATTCTAAATTTTAATTCTCAAAAAATTGATACAAAATATATAGTCGGTGTTTCATCAGATATAAGCTTGAGAAATAAGGGATATATGAAATACTTATTGACTTCTATGTTAACCCTTTCAAAGAGGAAAAATTTGCCTTTTGTTTTTTTAACTCCTATCAATCCAGAAATATATAGAAAGTTTGATTTTGAATATTTTTCTGATATTGAATATTATTCTTTTTCTATTGAAGAATTAATTGAGTTTAAAAAACCTTCTAATAATTATGGCTACTTAAAAATAAACGAAAAAAATATAAAGTTTTGTGTAAAAGATCTTATTAAAATTTATAACTTTAATATGAAAAATAATTTTTCATATTTAGAAAGAGATGAATACTATTTTAAAAAATTATTAAAAGAAACTTTTGTAGATGAAATGAAAACTTATATTCTATATAAAGATAATATCCCATCTGCATATATTATTTATGGTTTAGAAAATGATACGGTTGAAATAAGAGAATGTTTTGCTATGGATCCAACTTCCTATAAGGAAATTTTATCCCTTATATATGGATACAGAGATTATTATTCAAAAGTTAACTTAGCTTCTCCTAAAGGTTCTAATATTAATTTTATTTTTAGTAATCAGTTAAAAATAGAAAGAAAAATTTTACCTTTCATGATGTTAAGAATTTTAAATCCTATAAATGTTTTTAAAATTTTAAATTTAGAAAATACAAATCTAAAAATATCTATAATAGATAAAACTCTAAGTGAAAATACAGGTCTTTATACTTTAAATAAAGACATTACCTTTTCTAAAGATATAAATGAGGCTGATATAGAAATAGATATCAAAGATTTAGTTTTTTTAGTTAGTGGTTATTTTTCTGTCGAGGAATTATTGAAATTAAATAAAATAAAAATTCTAGAGAGCAATAAAGAAAATGCTTTGATTGAAAAATTAAATAAAATATTTAAGAAAAAAAAATCTTATCTTTATGAATTTTTATAATCTCCATAAGTTTTGTGCTATAATTAATAAAAATATTAATTAGATTGGAGGTTCCCTATGACTTATATATTTTGGTTAGTTTTAACAATAATTTTTACTATCATTGAATTTACTGTACCAGCTTTAGTTACCGTTTGGTTTGCTATTGCATCTGCACTGACAATTCCAGTATCATTCTTTACGAATGATCCTAAAATAGATATTATATTTTTTACAATCATCTCTGTTTTATCTATTCTTTTCATTAGACCCTATGCTAAAAAATGTTTGAATAGAAATCATCTAAACTCTGATGCTACAATAATTGATACTGCTGTAATAATTACAAAAATTATTGATGTAAAATCTAAAGAAAAAACTTATGAAGTAAGATATAAATCTTCTATCTGGACAGCTATTAGCAGTGATATTTTTGAATTAGATGATAGTGCTAGAATAGTTAGTTTTAAAGGAAATAAAATTATTATAAATAAAGTCTCTTGACAGCCGTATGAGTTCTACGAGCTGAATGAGCACAGGCTCTTCGAACTAATCCGGACGTCAGAGACTAATTTTTGCTATTTAATTTTATACTTTCCTATAAAATAAAAAAATAAATTAGGAGGTTTTAATATGTTAGTTATACCATTTTTTGTACTTTTACTTATTCTTATAGCTCTTATAACATTGAAAGCTATAAAAATAATTCCAGAATCACAAGTTTATGTTATTGAAAAATTAGGAAAATATTCTGAATCTTTAAACTCTGGTCTTAACTTTATCAATCCTTTTTTTGATAGAGTTTCAAGAATTGTATCTTTAAAAGAACAGGTAGTTGACTTTGAACCACAAGCCGTTATCACTAAAGATAATGCAACTATGCAAATAGATACTGTTGTTTATTACCAAGTCACTGATCCTAAATTATATACTTATGGAGTTGAAAGACCACTTTCTGCCATAGAAAATTTAACAGCTACCACTCTTAGAAACATTATTGGAGATATGACTGTTGATGAAACTTTAACTTCAAGAGATATTATTAATACAAAAATGCGTCAAGAACTTGATGAAGCCACAGATCCTTGGGGAATTAAAGTCAACCGTGTTGAGTTAAAAAGCATATTGCCACCAAACGATATTAGAATTGCTATGGAAAAAGAAATGAAAGCTGAAAGAGAAAAAAGAGCAAAGATTTTAGAAGCACAAGCAGTTAGAGAATCTGCTATTCTTGTTGCAGAAGGAGAAAAACAATCTGCTATTCTGAGAGCTGAGGCTGAAAAAGAAGTTAAAATTAAAGAAGCAGAAGGTAAAGCTCAAGCAATTATTGAAATTCAAAGAGCAGAAGCTGAGGCAATTAAAATATTAAACGATGCTAAACCTAGTAAAGAAATCTTATCTTTAAAATCTCTTGAAACATTTGAAAAAGTTTCTAATGGTCAGGCAACAAAAATTATTATTCCTAGTGAAATACAAAATTTAGGTGGACTAATACAAAGTATAAGAGAAATTAAATAATCAAAAACCCTTGATATTCGTATAAATTTTTATCAGCTTAACGATTGTAAGCACGATAAATTAGTACAAATGTCAGGGGTTATTTTATTAAACAATAAGCTCTGGCTCTTCGAACTAATACGTAAAGACTAATTTTCATTATTTAATTTTATACTTTCCTATAGAATAAAAAAACTGTACTTGAATTTTGATTTCAAAAGACAAGTACAGTCAAAATTTTTTATTTTATAAATTACTAGTTTCCAGCTCTTAAAGCTTGAATTTTTTGGAAATCAGCTATAACTGCTTTTTGTTGTTCCATTTCAGCATTTAATTTCTTTAAAGCTCCTTCATATTTAGAAGCTAAATCTTGATATTGAGATTTGTAGAATCTTGTGTTAGCTTCAGCAGAAAGTTTTTGAGCTCTTTCAGATAATTCAGAATAAACTCTTTCATTTTGTGCTAATGCTTCACTTGCAGCAACTGCTTGTTGTCTTTCTTCTTCAAATCTTGCTTCTTCTTGATTAGCTAGATTTTGGTATTCAGCATCTAGTGCTTGTAATTCTCCTATCAAATTGTCTTCAGCAAAAGCTGATGCAGAAACAGCTAAAACTGCTAATAATAAAAATTTTTTCATTTCTTACCTCCCAAAGTAATTTATAGTTATCTATAATAATATAATTATACAAAAAAATTCTAAAAAAAACAATAGTTTTTTGATACAAATTAAAATTTTATTAAATTATGAGAAATATAAAATCTATAATCATTCTAGAAATATTATTTTTAAATTTTTTACATTATATCACAAAAGTTTATTTTTTAAAATATAATCAAGCAAATATCTTTTTTTGTTTTCAAGCTTTTCTTCCAAAACTAAATCTAATAATTTATTTTTAATTTCTCCTATTTCTTTACCTTGATAACCTAATTTCTGAATCTCATATCCATCTATATCTAAATCATTAATAGATATTTCCATATTCTTTTTCACAGCTTCCTCTAATCTGTCAAACAAATTGCTTTCAACCTTTACAACTTCTATATTTTTAGATTCATTATCAGCAATAGTATGCTCTATTAGTCTTTTCATATTTTCATATCCTAAGATAGATAATAACTTATTTAATTTTTTATCCGTAAGATCCTTATATAACTGTGTATGATATTTTATTAACTCACTAACTATATTTATAAATTTTGTAGGAAATTTTAAACTCATTAAAATTTCCTTAGCTTTCTCTGAGCCTACTGTATCATGACCTTTATAGTGAGCAATTCCTTTATCATCAAAAGTTTGAACAAGCGGTTTAGCTATATCATGCAAAAGAGCAGTATATTTCAAAACAAGATCATTCGGAACTTTTTCTACAACATTAACAATATGTGTAAACAAATCAAAACTATGATGTGGATTACACTGATTATAGGAATACGTTATTTTTAATTCTGGAATAATCAACTCTAAGACCCCTGTTTCTTTCATTAAAAACAAAGTATTTTTTATATTTTCCCCAAGTATTAACTTATCTAATTCAATTTTTATTCTTTCTTTAGGTAAACTAATTATCGTATTTCTTTGGTTCTTTATAGCACTTATAGTATCATTTGATAACGAGAAATTTAAAGTACTCATAAATCTAAAAGCTCTTAATATACGTAAAGGGTCTTCTATAATTCTTTCTTCAGCTAAACCAACAAAATTTATAATCTTATTTTCTATGTCATTTTGACCATTATATAGATCTATAAGCCCATTTTCTAAATTATATGCCATGGCATTTATTGTAAAATCTCTCCGAATTAAGTCTTCATCAACATCATCTAAAAACTCAATTTTTTCTCCCTCTGGAAGTAACTTTAGTCCATTTTTTTCAATATATAAGTCTTTTCTAAACTTTGCAATTTCATATTCTTTATTAGCACATATTATTTTTAATACCCCAAAAGATTTCCCTATCTCCTTAGGATTACAATCTTTAAATAGATTTTTTAAAGTTT
The DNA here is from genome assembly GCF_900095705.1 of Fusobacterium massiliense. Lineage (NCBI taxonomy): Bacteria > Fusobacteriati > Fusobacteriota > Fusobacteriia > Fusobacteriales > Fusobacteriaceae > Fusobacterium > Fusobacterium massiliense. The sequence continues at coordinate 142,324 of NZ_LT608326.1, forward strand.
CATAAGATAAATTTGTTGTGAAGTCCACATCTTTAGGTTTTTTCCCTAATAAAATGTCTCGAACAGCTCCACCAACAACATATCCTTTTCCATATTTATTTAAAATATTTAGAATATTTATTTCAACCAAATTAAAATTATCCTTAGAAATTTTTTGCATAAAAATCCCTCTTCTCTACATAATTATAGCCAGAATAAATAAAGTTCTTAACAATAGTACTTTAATCTCAACAAATAAAGTCTCTTGACAGCCGTATGAGTTCTACGAGCTCAATGAACACAGGCTCTTCGAACTAATACGGACGTCACAGAGACTAATTTTTACTTTTCAAATTTATACTTTCTATCACTTATATTCCAATAAAATTTTTAGGCTCTATTAATACTTCTACTCTACTACAATATTATTAATATCATCGAAAAAAATCTCTGTAGTTATTATTATAACTCTATCCCCTTCTTTTATACAATCTGTCCCTTTAGGAAATATAGGAAGTCCATCTCTGATTATATAAGCAATCATCAAGTTTTTCTTTATTTTTAAATCTTTTAGAGGAATATTATTTACTTTATTATTACCTCTTATCAAAAATTCAACAGCTTCAACTCTGTTATTTTCTAATCTATATAAATTCTCAATCAAACTTTTTCTTTTTCCACTCAAAGAACGAATAACTTTTACTATATTATCAGCAATGATCTTTTTAGGAGTAATAATAGATTGAAAACTATTATCCCCTAAAATATTTACTAAAGATAGTTTATTAAGCTTTGTAATTATCTTTTTAATTCCTATTTTTTTTGCATAAATAGATATAAACATATTCACCTCATCTATCCCTGTAATAGAGATACATGAGTCATAATTTTTAAAATTTTCTTCTTTTAAAGTTTCTTCACTACTACCATCACCATTTATAACAGAGGCTCCTTCTAAAGCCTCACTAAATCTATTTGCTTTTTGTAAGTTTTGTTCTACTATTTTTACAGAAATATGATCCTTTAAAAGTTCTTTTGCTAAATAATGAGAAATTATTCCCGCACCGATAATAAAAGCAGATTTAATTTTCTTATTATTTTTCCCTAATTTATCTTGAAATTTTAGTATTTCTTCATTACTACCAGTTACATAAATTCTATCATTCGGTTTAATAAAATTATTTCCAGATGGAATAATAATTTCATCTCCTCTTTTAATAATACAAACCAATAAGTTAGGAAAATATTTTTGCTTAAAATCTAATATAGATACATTTTCTAAAATAGAATCTTCTTCTATGCTAAACTCAACCAATTTTAATTTTCCGTCCAAAAATGTTTCAACATTCAATGCATCTGGGAAATCAATATTTTTTTTAATATCCTTTGCTGCTTCAAGCTCTGGGTTTATGACTAAATCTATTCCTAAAGAATCAGTCATAAAAGATATTTGAGAAGAGTAATCAATACTTCTTACCCTAGCTATAGTATATTTAGCTCCTAATTTTTTTGCAATAACAGAAGCTATAATATTAATTTCATCTTTTTCTGTTACAGATATAAAAACATCAGCTTTGGGTACCCCTGCTTCCATTTGAACATCATAACTTGTACCATTTCCAACAAATCCCATAATATCATTGTTTGATAGAATTTTTTCAAGAGTCTTAGCTTCTTTCTCAACAAGTATAATATCATTACCTTCAAGTGACAAATCTTGGCAAAGTAGCTCTCCTACTTTTCCTGCTCCAATAATAACAATTTTCATAGAAACTCCTGTCTTAATTTATTATTTTTAACTTTTAAATTTTAATTTGTTGATTTAAAAATAGTTCGTTATAACCAGATTTTTTAACGATTAAAAATCAAGAGTTCGCTACAAATTTGGCAAAACTCGCTAACTTGCTAACAAGTTAGCTCAGACACGCCAAGATTTGTTCGGCTCACTCTATTTGATTTTTAATCTAAAATCTGGAAAAATAACTCACTTATTTTTAAATTATCCAAAAGATAGCCCCGATGTCCGTATTAGTTCGAAGAGCCTGTGTTTATTGAGCTCGTAGAACTCATACGGCTATCAGGGGCTATAATAAGGTTGATAAATTAAAATTTTTCTATTGAATATACATAAGCTGTAAAATCATCAAATTCTTTTTCAGAAATACTTTTATAACCATAATCGTCTAATTTAGGGAAGAAAAGAGGCTCTTTAGCTTCCTGAACTTCAACATGAGATTTAATTTTAGAAAAATAGATTTCATCTATAATAAAATTATCTAAAAAATACTCATATATAGATGAACCTCCACACACAAATACAGTTTTATTTTCTTGAGTTAAGTCTTCAATTAATTTATTAATATCCATACTTCTATGTAATACAATAACTTCTCTATTTTTTTTCATAAGTTCTACAGGAACATATTTAGCAGTAGTTGCTCCAAATAATATAGTGTGTCCTATTGTCTTTTCTTTAAAATACATAAGTTCTTCTTTGATATGCCAAAGCATTCCGTTCCCATTTTCATCTGGTTTTCTATCTCCAATAAGATTATTTTCTCCAACACAAACTATCATTTTTAAATTTTTATAATATTTTTTCTCCATTAAATTGCTACCTCATAATTTACTTTTTCTCCATATTGATAATTTAAAATTTCAATATCGTCAGGTTTAAAGTTATAAATAGATGTAAAATTATTTATTTTTAAAGTAGGTGCTTCAAAAGTTTCTGAATTAACTTGTTTTACTAATTTATCATAATGTCTATCATAAATATGAACATTATGAATATTCCAAATAATTTCAGCTGGTTCAAGCCCACATTCTAATGCTACTAGTTTATGTAACACAGAATATTGAAACACATTTGCAACAAGTCCTAGTGCAACATCACAACTTCTTTGTCTTACTTCTAAGTATAATTTGCCGTTAATAACAGACCATTGTGTCAAATGGACACAAGGAGTTAAAGCCATTTCATGTAATTCATTAGGTATCCAAATTTCAGTCATAATTCTTCTACTATTTGGATTATTTTTTAATTCATTTATTACATAGTCAAGTTGAGATTTTTGTCCAAAAGTTTCTTTTGCTATTTGATACCCATAGGCTTTCCCAATAGTTCCATCTTCTTTTCTCCATTCGTCCCAAAATTTACAACCTAAATTATTTAAAACATCTACATTGTTAGATTGAAGCAACCATATCCAATAAATTTCTCTGATTGGTGCTTTACTCGGAGCAAATCTTGATGTTATTAAATGAGCTTCATCTGTTGAGTTATTCAATCTAAATTGATACCCAATATAACTTTTATAATGAGCTGGAGTTCCGTCAGCATATTTTGTTCTAACATTTCCTTCTGACCAGATTCCTTTTTCAACAATAGTATTAACTATATCTCTATAAATAATATCAAATTGTGATTTCATTTTTTTGAGGTTCTTTATATAAACTGTTTAAAATAAAAATGTAACAGTTTTCTATAATTTCCCCTACCTCCTTTCTCTATTTTTCATAAATATTTCATTTATATTATACCATATTAACGAAATAATAAAAAAATCTTTTGAAAAGTTCAATACTTATGTTAAAATAAAAATAATTAGACAAATAAAAATGAAAAGGGATGATAAAAATGTGCACTTGTAATTGTAGTGATAAAAAAAGAGTTAGAACAAGAGTAGCTCCATCTCCAACAGGAGATCCACATGTAGGAACAGCATACATAGCTTTATTTAATATAGCTTTTGCTCATGTAAATAATGGAGACTTTATATTAAGAATAGAAGATACGGATAGAACTAGATATACAGCCGGATCAGAACAAATGATATTTGATTCTTTAAAATGGCTTGATTTAAATTATGCTGAAGGTCCAGATGTTGGTGGAGATTATGGACCATACAGACAATCTGAAAGATTTGACCTTTATGGAAAATATGCAAAAGAATTAGTTGAAAAAGGTGGAGCATATTATTGTTTCTGTGACCAAGAAAGACTTGAAAATCTAAGAGAAAGACAAAAAGCTATGGGACTACCTCCTGGATATGATGGACATTGTCGTTCTTTAACTAAAGAAGAAATAGAAGAAAAAATTGCTGCAGGTGTTCCATATGTAATAAGATTAAAAATGCCTTATGAAGGAGAAACTGTAATCCATGATAGACTAAGAGGAGATATAGTTTTTGAAAATAGTAAGATAGATGACCAAGTTTTATTAAAAGCAGATGGTTTCCCTACTTATCACTTAGCAAATATAGTTGATGACCATTTAATGGGAATCACTCATGTTATAAGAGCAGAAGAATGGATAGCTTCAACTCCAAAACATATCCAACTTTACAAAGCCTTTGGTTGGGACGCTCCAGAATTTATACATATGCCTCTTTTAAGAAACGATGATAGAAGTAAAATTTCAAAAAGAAAAAATCCAGTTTCATTAACTTGGTATAAAGAAGAAGGATATTTAAAAGAAGGTTTAATAAATTTCTTAGGACTAATGGGATATTCTTATGGTGATGGACAAGAAATATTTAGCTTAGAAGAATTTAAAAATAATTTTAATATCGATAAAGTTTCTTTAGGTGGACCAGTATTTGACCTTGTAAAATTAGGTTGGGTAAATAATCAACATATGAAAATGAAAGATTTAACTGAACTTACAAAATTAACTATTCCTTTCTTTGTACAAGAAGGATATTTAAAAGATGAAAATATTAGTGATAAAGAATTTGAATCTTTGAAGAAAATAGTTGAAATAGAAAGAGAAGGAGCAAAAACTCTAAAAGAATTAGCAAAAAATTCTAAATTTTTCTTTGTTGATGAGTTTTCTCTTCCTGAATTAAGAGAAGATATGGATAAGAAAGAAAGAAAAAGTGTTGAAAGATTACTAAACTCGTTAAAAGATGAGGTTGGGTTAAAATCAATAAAACTATTTGTAGAAAAACTTGAAAAATGGAATAGTAATGAATTTACTTCTGAAGAAGCAAAAGATTTATTACACTCTCTACTTGATGATTTACAAGATGGACCAGGAAAAGTATTTATGCCTATTAGAGCAGTATTAACTGGTGAATCTAAAGGGGCAGATTTATATAATGTTCTTTATGTTATCGGAAAAGAAAGAGCTTTAAAAAGAATTAAAGATACTATTACAAAATATAATATAGGAATATAATTGAAATAAGTCTCTTGACAGCCGTATGAGTTTACGAGTTCTATAAATATAGACTCTTCGAACTAATACGGACATCAGAGACTATTTTTCATTATTTAATTTTATACTTTCCTTTTAAATTAAGCAAAAGTCTTGCTTTTCTAGAACAAGACACATTGAAAATTGCTCATGAAGCGGAAACAAAGAAATCTTGGTGGAGGAAATAGACAAACGATATGGATGAAGTATTTGAATGGTTAAAAGCACATTATCAGTATGTATTGATAGCAGCCGGGTTACTATTTTTAATCGGTGCTATAAGAGATTGGAAATGGGTGTATCAGGCTACAGGCGGAAATAAGGCAAGGCACGCATTTATTTTTGAAGTGTGGGGTGAGAAAGGTTACAGAGTTTTCATAGGTATATGTGGACTGTTGCTTATGATTTGTGGTGTTGTGTTTTTAATGTTGGATAAACGATAAAAGTGGAGGTAATGTAACATGAAATGGAATTCAGAAAATCGCAAAGAATTTTTTGCGTATATAGAAAAGCTTACAGATGAAGATAAATATACGGAATGTATGACAGCATTGGAAAGCATCCCTATGGAAGAACGGGATTACGAAGTATGGTATCAGCTTGCTCGTACCTATCAAAACTTCGCTATTGTCGGTAATGATGATAAAGGAACACCTAGTTTTATTGGCGATAAATTTTTATTAAAATCTATAGATATTTTGAATTCAGTTAGAGAAGAGGGGAAAGATAAAGCTGAATGGAATATGCGTATGGCATATGGCTATCAATACTTGACTCATGAGGAAGAAAAAGCGATTCCTTATGCATTGCGTTGGGCAGAGTTAGATCCTGAGGATAAGGATGCATTGGAAGTAGTAAAAGAGTGTAAAGAAGAAGTGGAAAAAAGAGAGTACAGAGTAAATGTGGCTACTGAGAAAGTAATAGATCAAGAAACTGCTGAAATTGATGAAGACTGGTGCGTTTATCTATGCAATGCATTTGCTTGTGACTTACCAGCTGTGATTCGAACCAATTTAGCTCTTACAGATTTTCAATTCACTGCAAACTACCCTAAAAGACTAGAATTACAAATATTATATAAGAATGCTGATGACAACGGGTTTCCCACAAAAGAAGAAGGGAAATATTTATATGATATAGAAGACGCTGTAGAAGAGATTGTTGAACAACATGGAGATATTTTAGCAGGCGTTGTGAAATGCGATGAACGGGTACATATTTTTGCCTATGCTAAGGATGAGTCGGGGTACTACGATGAAATTTCTGAGATTATGGCAGAAAACTTCCCTGATTACGTATATACATTTGCAGTATTTGAAGATAAGGACTGGGAACTGTATTTTGATGCACTGTATCCTGACAGATATGAATACCAAAGTATTATGAATAGATGGCTCATTGAGGATATTAAAAGTAATGGTGATAGTATGGTGCCAAGAGTACTCGAACATTGCCTGTTCTTTACAACAGAAGAAAATGGGGAAGCATTTTTAACCAAAGTAATGGAAGACGGTTTTACAAAACTTTCATCAGAAAATCTGAGCAACAATGAGGATATAGATAAGGAATATCCATATGAACTTGTCATAGGCAGAGAAGATGATTTTGAAGATATTGACGAAACTGTCTGGTATCTTATGGATTTGGCAAAAGAATTTGACGGGGAATATGATGGCTGGGCATGCCCTATTGTAAAGTAGCGTGAAATGGCACTTTAGACAAAAGGAGCGAGATGAAAACCTCCTTTAAAAATATAGATTTCAACAGGCTCTTTGTTAAATAAGGTTGATGAAACAATTTTAATAGAAAATAACGATATTTTTGTCTCATTTTATTTTATAACTCAGATAAGTATAAATAAAGTCTCTTGACAGCCATATGAGTTCTGCGAGCTCAATGAACATAGGCACTTCGAACTAATACGGACGTCAGAGACTAATTTTTATTATTTAAATTTGTACTTTCATATAGAATAAATAATCACCTAAAAATATGATATAATTAGGCGAAACGAAAAGGAGGTAGGCGAATGAGATTTTTTAGTTATGAAAATCTAGCAAGAAGCAAGTGGGATAGTGAAATTATAAATCTTCTTTCACAAATTCATGAGCACAAAGGAAAACAAGAACTTTTTTTGACACGCAAACCTGCTGCTTTAGATAAATTAGTAGAGATTGCTAAAATTCAAAGTGTAGAGGATTCTAATAAAATAGAGGGAATTGTTACTACAGCAGTCAGAATAAAAGAGTTAATGAATCAAAAAACAACTCCTAGAAATAGGGATGAAGAAGAAATTCTTGGGTATAGAGATGTACTAAATACGATTCATGAAAGTTATGAATATATTCCAATCAACAGTAACTATATTTTACAGCTTCATAGAGACCTATTTAAGTATAGTGAAAAAGGAATTGGTGGTAGATATAAAAATACTCAGAATTCTATTGTGGAAAAAGATAAAGAGGGTAATGCTATCGAAATTTTTAAGCCATTATCCCCATATGAAACACCAGGTGCAATTGAGCAGATTTGTAATGAATTGAATATAGCTTTTGACAAAAAAGACGTGGATTCGTTGCTTTTAATTCCAATTTTTATCCATGATTTTCTTTGTATTCATCCTTTCAATGACGGGAATGGAAGGATGAGTCGTTTATTAACAACTCTCTTGCTATACAGACAAGGATATGTAATTGGGAAATATATCAGTTTAGAAAGTAAAATAGAAAAAAATAAAGACAGTTATTATATAGCTTTAGAAAAAAGTGGGATAGGTTGGCATGAAAACAAAGAAGATCCTTTACCGTTTATAAAATATATTCTTAGAACGATATTAGCCGCTTATATTGATTTTGAAGAAAGAGTTGATTATGTAGACGAAAAAGTATCTACAATTGAACTTGTTAGAAATGCAATTGATAGGAAATTAGGTAAATTTACAAAAAGTGATATGATGGAATTAGTTCCAAGTGTAGGGAAGGCTACAATCGAAAATATGCTTAAGCAATTGACTGAGGAAGCGTACATTGAAAGACATGGTAAAGGAAGAGCGACCTTTTATGTAAAAAAATAGCTAAATAACTAGATTTTAAGGTGAAATTATGAGGAACAGTATAAATTTTATACACGATAGAAGTAGCAACATCCTTTTCAGCCTTCATGATAGTAGAGTTAAAGAAATCACATATCACAATGAAACTTTGACGTTAAAAGTTAATAAAATATATGAATTTGTGGAAGGTGAAAGAAAATCATACCCTGGTGAAATATGTTTTGAAAAATGTGATATCGACTTGTGCGATGTATTGATATTTAACAAAACCTTGGGTGAAGGACGTTTCAATGGAAAGTCTATTGGTTTACAACAATTTATGGATGAATATACAGAATCCGAATTTGAAATCATTATTGAAGGCTATTATGGCAACACAACTACATATACAGGATGGCTTCGGGAAGACGGAAAAAGACCAGTGACAGCAATTATGTATCTTTGGAATAGCGGAGATATGGTGTATAACGTAAAAAATAAACGATTTAAAAAAACAATTTAATAAAGGAGAAAAGCTCATGAACAAATTTGAGAAGAGAAAATTGTTACAAGAATATCAAGTCAAACAAATGGAAGAATTTGAAGAGAACTTACCGATGGAAAAGAAATTATTTTATGAATTATTTGATTATCTAAATGATAAATCAGAAACGGTAGAGTGTAATCACGATTTTTCTTTAACAAATGAGTTTTTGAAAGATAAAAATGTGGATATTGAAAAGGTTATAGAATTTTTGCGAGAAAATGGTGCTGGTTGTGATTGTGAAGTGATTTTTAATGTTGAGGAAAAGTTTGAAGAATAAAATGTTTGTATTAGAAATAGACAGGTAAATTTGAAGTTGTAAGGAGAAATAGTGATCGATGCAATCAATACATAATATTTTATGTGAAAAACTAAATCCGAGAAGTGGAGTTATCAAAATCAGTATTTCTAATGATGAAGATAGAATTTATTTCGATATAAGTTGGAAGAGAGATTTCCATTTTATAGTTACTGGTTGGGTGCATTACGGCTGGTATTATGTACAAAGAGATAAACAATTTATATCGCCATCTTATGTTTATAAAAAAATAGATGATAGAGCGTTATCTGTTATGCAGCACATTATAGATGAAATTGAAAATGGAAAATATAACAACAAAAAAACTGAAAAAGAAAAAATTAAACAGGTTATTGAAAAAAGAAATCTAACCTCCTTTATGAATAACACAAAATGGAAAGAACTGATAGATTCCATCATGGAGAACATGAGAGACATCCCGATACAATATAAAACATTTTTTGATGAAGAAACGCCTAGCGTGTATTGGACGATTGATACTGATGAACATTTTTTTCATATGAATATGAGCATTGTTGAATGGTTTAAAATTAGAAGTAAAATTGAGAAAGTTCTTGGTCAAGGACGTTTAATTGAGCCAAAGACATGTGTTACTGATAAAAAATCAGAAATAGAGTCGATGCTTAATAGATTTAGTATTCCTTATGAATATGATGATGTTGAAAAATGTTTTACTATTTTTGGATATAGATGATAAACTATCTACTATTGAAGTAGCATCTGCTAAGACCGGCTCGATAATATCAGAATTTAATAGAATGATAAAAGAATGTGAAAGAGCAAGTATATACATTGTTCTAACTAAAAGTCTTAGTCGCTTTGGACGTGATGCTAGAGAAAGTTTAGAAGCTGTTAGCAGAATAAGAGTAGTAAGGACAAGAATTATCTTTGAGAAAGATAAGATAGATGTAGAGACTGTTAAAGATGAATTCCTGATTAGCATAATTGAAGCATGTGAACAAGCAGAAAATGACTGGAGAAACGAAAATATACGCTTGAGTTTAAAATACAGATCCGAGGATGAAATATCTGGACTATATAATAGAGGCTGTTTCAGCTACAAAAAAGATAAGAATGGGATAATTTCAAGCAGAACAAATTAAACAGTTCAACTAGAAATGGAACTGCGTAGTAAAGTAGAAGTGGGGGAAAATCGAAAATCTTGAGGAAAGAATAAAAAGTATAGTTCAAAAACGAGTGGAAAGGGGAACCTAAATGGATTGTAGAGGGAGTAAAACAAGACAAAGAATTGTTAGAGATTATGAAGTTCAGCCTGAAGCACATATTAAGCTGTTAGCAAATCAACAAAAATATAGTGATGCAAGAGCAATTATTGAAGATGAATATTATGTATTTAGTGCTAAGCGAAAAACTGATGGCAAGAAGGAAGTTATTCAGTGTGGTATGGGTGCGGCAAGAGATTTTTTAGAACTAATTAATCACAAAGGGTTACCTCTTTTTAATCCTCTTGTAGCTGATCCTCATGTAAATAATAGACAAGAATATGACAATAGAGGGAGTGGGAATTTACAATCTGAAAAGTGGAATGAAACTGCAAAGCAGCTTTATCATGCGATAATGTGGTTGATTATTTTATGGGATGCTAAACCGGATACACCTTTATTTGATTTTAAAGACGAAGTAATTAAGTATAAAACATATGAGCCTTTTGAAAACAAGATAAAAAGAGTAAATACCACTATAAAGAATGGTAGTAAAGGGAAAACTCTGACTGAGATGATTAATGGCTACAGAGCGGATAATGATATTAGAGATGGAATGTGCAACTTTGATATTCTGAAAAATAAAATCCATGATATGAAAGACCAACAAGGAAATACAATAGAATCTTACTTTTAGTTAATGCTGAAGGGTCAGGATAAAAAGTGGAAATAGTGTTTGTTAAATTTTAACTAATGAGGAGTACAGATTTTGATAAATGAAATAAAGGCATATTGGGACAAGCAGAAAAAAGAATATGAGGATAGATATAAAGAGACATTTTTAAAGGACTATGAAAGATCAACAGAATACCTTAAAAAAATGGAAAGCTACTTGTTATCCAAACAAAAAGAATATCCTTCAGATATTGATATAGTATGTACGCTTGCTTCTTTAAAATTAGAGCTTAGACGCGGTGAGTATATAAAATATTTAAATTCTTTTTTTAATGAATTTGAAATTTATTTAGATAACGCTCAAAAAGCAAGAGTTTACACCAATATTGCATTTAACTATGATTATACTGAAGAAACATTAGAATATTTACTAAAAGCAAAGGATTTAGATTCTCCTTTTGTTGAAACATATACAGGATTGGGGCTTTATTACTTTAGTATGTACCAGTCTAATGAAAATAAAGAATGGCTTATATTGAGTCAAAAATATTTTAAAAAAGCTAAAAATATTGATGATAGTTATGAATATTCCTTCAATCATGCAGTCTCTTTATATGAACTCAAAGAATATGAGAAAGCTAAAGAAATATTTTTAGAATTATTAAAAAAATATCCTGATAGAATGAGCCTATTGCTTAGCATTGCATACTGCGAAGTATATCTTGGTAATAAAGATAAAGCAATATCTTGGTTAGAAAAAGTAAAGTCAGGAGAAGATGAAAATCACAATTTGAAAACAGATGATATTTCTGCGGAGCAAATTTTTGATGCCTATTATGTACTTGAAGAATTCGACAAATTCTTACATTACTATAGCGATGAAGTTATTTGTCAATACTATCTAGCTGACTGGGAACACTATTATTATGCTTTATGGTTAAAGGATGAAAAAGCAAAATTTTTTGTCCTTGAAGAAAAAAATAGACTCTATTTAATGGATGCTATTAAAGAAGCTATAGTTGATGATGACTATGTGAGCGAGGAAGAGAAGAAGAAATATATTGAGGAATTGGAAAAAGATAAAAGAGAATACGAAGAAATGATTTCTCGTGTAAAATCTCTAACTTTCAAACCAAAAGTGAGGCTTAAGCTGTATCCAGAGTTTTCTTGCTTCATGGTAGACTGTGTGAGACATAAATTTAAATAAAATGTTGTAAAAATTTGAAGTTGGTGCTGCAACAATTATGATAAATGAATAAGTTATAATAAGGGCAAAAGGGCTAATAGTACTTCACAATTAGTTATGATAGATATACGATTTAGTCATGAGGCTAGTTCAGGAAACATATGAGGCTTTGGGTATCTGAAACATTCTGTAGAAATGATGACGTATTTAATAACGATATAATAATTAAGAGAGGAAATAAAATGAGAGTACCAACTTATATTAAAGAAGAAAATTACAATATAATAAATTTAGATGATACATTTACAAGTATTAGTATTTGCAACAACTTAGAAAGTGGAGATACCAACGAACTGTATGAAATTTATTTTTATGGTTCACTTTTTGAAGAACATATGATTTGTGGTATGTATGATGAAAAAAATGAGATTAGCAATCCTTGCATGATAGTAGCAAAATGCATACATACAGGAAAAGAAATTTTACTCTATGATGAAGCTAAATATGGATACAATCCTATGTTTTGTGATGAGATAAATTTAGAAGATATAAAAAATCGTCCACTTTCTAAATTAGAAATTCCAAACTCTAAAATTGAAGTAGATTTTGCCTATAGCATTGATTTTGATGAAGAGAAAGAAGATTTTGAATTTGATGAAGGTGACTTTACAGAAACTATTAACGGAGAAAAAATTTCTTTTGAAGAAGTGAAGAGGAATGGATTTGATTATATAAAAATTACTGCTATAGACGAACTAGATACCAAAAGAGTTATCTGTGAGTTAGAACTTGCATAATTTTATTAATTACGAGAGGTAAAATATGAAACCTCCTATTTTAACAGAGAAATATTTTGAATATATCAATCAAGAAAATGAAAATATAGAGGAGACAAATGAAATGGGTGAAACACAAACGAAATTAAAATACGCAAAGATTACCATAGAAAATATTAAAAGTTTAGATGAAAATTCTTATTTTGATGTTGTTGAGCCAATGTGGGAAACGATTAATATTTATGATGGATATGATGAGTATATTCAATCAGCGCAGACTTTCACTTTAGAGCAAAGATATTTATTAGCCATTACTTGGTATTTTGCAGAAGTAAGTAATGGAGGTCATTACCAGTTTTTACATAATCCTACAGGGATAGTTTGGGAAGACGCAATAAAAGGTTTCAAACATTTTGGGATGAACGAATATGCAGATAATTTTCAAAAAGTTGTAGACTATTGTGGTGGGACAATATCTTTTGGTAGAGAAAAAAGATACCATATGCTAGAAATATTGGAAGAAAAATACGGAGAGGAATTTTTTAATATTTTAGGTGAAGCCGATGATTTCATTTACGATTATGAAGGTGAAGAAAACGAACTAAACTACATCAAATCTCACCCTGAAAAGTTTGTATTTGAAGGAGAATACGAGAGCTTTTACAATCGGCGTTAAAAAAGAAAAAGGTTATTTGTCAAATAGTGTTGATGAAAAAATTTAGACTATGACCTAGCATAATTAAGAGAATTTTTGAGAATAAAAATTTGAAAATTCTCTTTTTTTATGAGACTGTAACAAAAAGTCTGTAAATATTTAAAACTATAGTCTTCTATGGTAGAATATAAAATATCGTAGGAGGCTATTTTTATGAAAGAAAAAAAAGAAATCTACAAAGTAAAACCATTAACAGAAGGGAAAAAGAATATTATTGCTACTTTAATTGAAGAGTATGATATTAAAACTGCTGAAGATATTCAAGAAGCTCTTAAAGATCTTCTTGGAGGAACTATCAAATCTATGATGAAAGCTGAGATGGATGAGCATATTGGATATGAAAAGTATCAACATTCTGATGCTACTAATTATCGTAATGGTGTGAAAAAGAAAAATGTACGTTCTACTTTTGGTGAGTTTCAAGTTGAAGTTCCTCAAGATAGAAATTCTACTTTTGAACCTCAAATTGTTAAAAAGAGACAGAAAAATATTTCTGAGATAGATCAAAAAATCATAAATATGTATGCGCATGGTTTAACTACTAGACAAATATCTGAACAAATTGAAGATATATATGGTTTTGAATGTTCTGAGAGCTTCATTTCTAATGTAACTGATAAAATACTACAAGATATTCAAGATTGGCAAAATAGACCTTTAGAAAAGGTTTATCCGGTAATTTTTATTGATGCTACTCATTTTTCTGTCAGAGAAGATAATAGAATTAAAAAAATAGCTGCTTATGTGGTACTAGGCATTACAAAAGATGGAATGAAAGAAGTACTTAGTTTAGAAATTGGAGAAAATGAAAATAGTAAATATTGGTTAGGTGTTTTAAATGCATTAAAAAATAGAGGTATAAATGATATTATGGTAATTTGCGCTGATGGATTAATAGGGATAAAAGAAGCGATTGCTACTGCTTTTTCTCAAACAGAATATCAACGTTGTATAGTCCATCAAGTAAGAAATACTTTAAAATATGTGTCATACAAAGATAAGAAAGAATTTGCTTCTGATTTAAAAAGTATATACCTAGCAGTAACAGAAGCACAAGCATTAGAGAATTTAGATAAAGTTAGTGAAAAATGGGAAGAAAAATACCCAAATTCCATGTCAAGCTGGTATCAAAATTGGGATGTTTTAACACCAATATTTAAGTTTTCATTGGAAGTAAGGAAAGTAATATATACCACAAATGCAATAGAGAGTTTGAATAGTACTTACAAGAAATTAAATAGTCAAAGAACAGTATATCCAAGTGATAAAGCGCTATTAAAGGCACTTTACTTATCAACACTTGAAGCTACAAAAAAATGGAGTCAACCATTAAGAAATTGGGGAAAAGTATATGGAGAATTTAGTATAATGTATGAAGGTAGATTTGGAGCATAAAAAGAAAAAGGTACTCAAAATTGAATACCTTAATCTTGACATATTAAAAATATTATATTAATATGTTAAAACTTAATTAAGTAATTCTAATCATAGAAGAATAAAATTTACAGAAAAAAGTTCACAGTCTCAAAATTTCATTGTCTCAATTTTTTTATTAAAAAATGGTATTAATAGAATTTTCTTCCATCAACACCATTTAGTATACAACCATTATACTAAGTCATAGTCTAAACTTTTTTGTCAACAACCCTTTGGTAAATAACCCTTAAAACTCCTTCCAAATTATAGCACCATTTCTACCTGATTTTTCTTTATCTCTTCTATATGAATGAAAATTCTCTGAGAAAGTACATCTACTATTCAAATAAATATTTTCTTTAGGTATTCCATACGAAAGAAACAGATGATAGTTGAAAAGTTGATTATCGAAATAAATTTTATTATCTTTTTTTAAAAAAGCTTTTTCTACTATACCACCATCAAACTTTTGTTTAAATTTCTCTAAAAATTCTTCACCAACATCATATTTTTCACAAGAAATTCCTATTCCAAAAAGAATATGAATTTTAGAAAAATCTTTTTTATTTTTGATTTTTTTTATGGCCTCTAAAGTAATTTCTTGAAATGTTCCTTTCCAACCTGAATGAACAACTCCAAAAACATCAGTTTCTTCATCAAAAATAAATACGGGTAAACAATCTGCATATTTTGTTAAAAAAGCTATATCAGTATTAGAAGTTAAGAAACCATCTGTATTCTCAAAATATAAATTATTTGTATCCTTAACTAATTCAACATTTGCACTATGAGTTTGATGAGATGAAATTATAGTCTTATTAATATTGAAATCTTTTTTTATCTCATCTAAACTTTTATCTAAAATATTCCCATATTTTCTATTTGTAAAATAAATTTTTATTCCAAATTTATTAAAATTTTCTAGTTCAATATAATTTTCATGTTCAATTATATTATTATCAACATTATTCATTATTCTAATTCTCCTCTAAATTTTAATGCTTTTTTTAAATTTTTAGACAATTTCTCAAACATTTCAAAATTTAGTGATTGTGGCCCATCAGATAAAGCACATTCAGGGTTTTCATGAACTTCTACCATAGCACCATTTGCCCCGGCTACAATTCCTGCAAGAGTTACAGGCTCAACTAAGCTTCTCTTCCCTGTTCCATGACTTGCATCTATAATAATAGGTAAATGTGATAATTCCCTAACTAAAGCAAGTCCATTTATATCAACTGTATTTCTTGTCATAGTTTCAAAAGTTCTTATCCCTCTTTCACAAAGAATAACTTGTCTATTTCCATGAGCAATAATATATTCTGCTGATAATAGAAATTCGTTTATAGTTGCACTTAAACCTCTTTTTAAAAGAACTGGCTTATCAATTTTTCCTAATTTTTTTAACAAACTAAAATTTTGCATATTTCTTGCACCAATTTGGACAATATCAGTATATTGTAAAACTAAATCTATGTCCTCACTATCCATAACTTCAGTAACAACTAACATATCATTTTCATCTGCAACTTCTCTCAAATATTTAAGTCCAATTTCTCCAAGCCCTTGAAAATCATAAGGGGAAGTTCTCGGCTTATATGCTCCACCTCTAAGTGCAATAGCTCCACCTTTTTTTACTTCTTTTGCTATATTCGAAAGCATTTCTTTATTTTCAACGGAACAAGGTCCTGCCATCAGCATAAAGTTATTTCCACCTATAAGATGATTTTTAACATTAATCACCGTATCATCTTCTTTAAATTCTCTACTTGCAAATTTAAAAGTTGACTTTATTTTAATAAGTTCTATATTATCTTCAAATTTCTCTAATTTTTTAAAATCAAAAGCCTTAGGTACATAAAGTAAAGCAATTCTTATATCGTCTACTGTAAAAAATTTTATATCGTTTTCTAATAATAGTTTTTCTAAATCTGAATATAGTTTCTTATTTTTTAATTTTATATACATTAAGTCCTCTCATTCTAATCTAAATATAGGCGTTACATAAGTTACTCCTGGATTTATATCCAACCTGTAACTCAATTTATCCTTATTTTTTGATAAAAATAATCTAATATTTGTTGCTAAAACAGGATTATGTTCCAATTTATTAGCTCCATAACCATGAATAATTAAAATTTCTCTTTTATCTTTTCTTTTAATAGCATCGTTATACTTTTTTTTAAATAAAGCTAATGCTACTTTATAATCAAGATTATGCAAATCAATTTCATTATACATTTTTTCCCCTTATGTTTATAAAGATAATACAAAATTAATAAAAAATATTTTCATATTAATTGGAAATCTTAACATTTTTTTATATTCTAATTTTTGTTTTAAATTCATATTTCTTTTAACCAAATTAATAAGATAATTTATTACTAAAGCAGTATCCTCTTTACTAACATTTAAAAATATATCCTCTGCAAATTTTATCTTCTCATATTCTTTTAAAGCATATGATTCTTGAATAAAATTTCTCATGCACTTATATAAATCAATTTTAATTTCAATGCTTTTATTTGTCTGATATTCTTTTAAAATACCACCTATACTTTTATAAGATTTCTCAGTAGATAAATCAATATTTTTCTTTTTATATTCTTTAATATCTGAAGATAAACCTAAGAAAAAATTATAAATATATTTATCTACATCAAGTTCTTCAGCTGTATCTTTTTTTACTTTATAGATAATTGCTCTAGATTTTATTGTTGAGAGAACATTTAACTTACTTGATAAAAGAATAAAAAAGTTATCTTTTGATGGCTCTTCTATAACTTTTAACATAGCATTAGCACTCTCTTTTCTAATGTTTTGAATATTTTTTAAAATAAAAACCTTGGCTCCACCTTCATGGGAACTAGTATAAGTCTTTTTTATAAGCTCTCTAACACTATCAATATTAATAGTATCTAGAATCACTAAATCACTATATAATTCCTTATTCGTTTTTTCAAAAATTTCTTTTTTTCTCTCATCATCTGAGTTTTTTGAAAAAATATTTGCTGCAAAGTCTAAAGCAATTCTATAATTTTTTTCTAAATCTTCTCCATAAAATAGATAAGTTCCAGCCTCTCTATTAAAACTTAGTTCATTTTTTAGAAATTCATCTAACATTATCTTTCAGCCTTTTCAATTTTCCTTAAAACTCCAAGTTGATCTAGAGCAAGACCAGCTCCAACAACAACACTTTCTAAAGGATTTTCAGCTAAATGTACCTTTAAGTTTGTATGTTTAGCTATCATTTCTGGGAAGTTTCTTATCAATGATCCTCCACCAGTCATAACCATACCTTTATCAACAATATCTGATGCAAGTTCTGGAGGAGTTTTTTCAAGAACTGTTTTGACACATTGTAAAATTTCATTTAATGAGTCTTTTATAGCCTCTCTAACTTCTTCTGAACTTATTGTAACAGTTTTAGGTAGCCCCATTATCAAGTCTCTACCTTTAATTTCCATAGTTTCTTCTTCTTCTAATGGTAAAGCTGTTCCTATTTTAATTTTTATTTCTTCAGCTGTTCTATCTCCTATCAAAAGATTATATGTCTTTTTAACATATTTAATAATATCAGCATCAAAATTATTACCAGCAACTCTTATTGTTCTACTTACAACTGTTCCTCCTAAAGATATTACTGCAACATCTGTAGAACCTCCACCGATATCTATAATCATATTTCCTTCCGGAACAGATATATCCATACCAGATCCCAGAGCAGCCGCTCTTGCTTCTTCTATTAGGTATGCTCTTTTTGCTCCAGCTGAAATAGCTGCTTCAAGAACAGCCCTTTTTTCAACTCCAGTAACGTCAATAGGAACACAAATCATAATTTCTGGCATAAAAAAATTATAAGTTCCAAATATTTTTTTAATAAAATACTTTATCATTGCTTCAGTAATATCATAATCTGCAATAACTCCTTCACTTAAAGGTTTGACAGCAACAATAGTATCAGGTGTTTTACCAAGCATTTCTTTTGCTTCATTTCCAACAGCTAAAACTTTTTTAGTTTCTCTTTCAACAGCAACAACAGATGGTTCATTCAAAACAATTCTTTTATGCTTTTTACTGTACACAAGTGTATTAGCTGTTCCCAAGTCAATACCTATACTTCTATTAGCCTTAAAATTAAAAATTCCCATTTCTTTCTCCCTTTATAACTAAATTTATTATTTTATTAATATCTTCTTCTTTTTTCAATAAATACATCGCTCCAATTATAGCTTCTAAAGCTGTTGCTTCTTTATACTCCATAACCGTACAGCTTTTAGGAAAAGTTTTTATATTACTGTTCTTTGCCCTCTTCCCAATCGTTTGAAATTTTTCATCTAAACTATCTATTATCTTATTATAAACTAAACTTTGAAATTTTGCATTTACTTTTGCTTTAACTTCCTTATTTAATTTAAAAATACTGTAACCGAAAGATAAATAATGTTCTCTCATTTTAATTTCCCATACAGCATCTCCAATATAGGCAAGTTCAAGACCACTGTATTCCCTAATATCTTTTTCTACATTGACCATGTAGTTTTGTCCTTTCCATCTTTGATTTTAATCCCCATATCAAGTAATCTATCTCTTATTTTATCAGATAAAGCCCAATTTTTTTCATCTCTAGCATTTTTTCTTAATTCTAAGATAAATTCTATAAGTTCAGCTGAAATGTTATTTACTTCAGCTTCTAATTTTAATTTAACTCCTAAAACTTCTTGAATTACAATATTTAAATAATCAAAAACTTCATTCAATATTTCTAAGCCTTTTTTTGAAACTTCTCCATCGTCTAGTGCTTTATTTACAGCTTTGATAAGTTCAAATACATAACCTAAAGCTTGAGCAGTATTAAAATCATCGTCCATAGCTTCGATAAATTTTTGTTCTATCTCATTCTTTGTGATTAATAATTCTTCACAATTATTTTCTCCTCTTGCTTCGCTATCTATGTCTTTAATTCTTTTTAAAGTATTTTCTATTCTTTCAAGTGAAGATTTAGCTTGATTTAGCTCATAATCAGAAAATTCCATAGGTTTTCTATAATGAGAACCTAAAATAAATAATCTAATAACTCTCCCTTCAAAACTTTTTAATATATCTCTAAGTAATACAAAAGAGCCAGACTTAGACATTTTTTCACCATTGATATTAATGTATCCATTATGCATCCAATATCTTGCAAATGTTCCTCCACAACCACATTTTGATTGAGCCATTTCATTTTCATGATGAGGGAATATTAAATCTAGACCTCCTCCATGAATATCAAAACTTTCTCCTAAATATTTTCTTGACATAGCTGAACATTCTATATGCCAACCCGGTCTTCCTTTTCCCCATGGCGAATCCCAACTAGGTTCATTAGGTTTTGAACTTTTCCAAAGAGCAAAGTCAAGAGCATCTTTTTTTATTTCATTAACATTAATTCTGGCTCCACTTTCAAGGTCTTCTATATTTTGTTTTGATAATTCTCCATAACCATCTTTATATTTTTTTACTTCAAAATAGACATCTCCATTTGACTCATAAGCATATCCTTTTTCTATTAGAGATTCTATTATATCTATCATTCCATCAATATTATCAGTGGCTTTAGGTCTTGTCATTCCTTCTTCTTTTAAATTTATATTGGCAGTGTCCTCAAAATAAGCCTTAATATATCTATCTGCAATTTCCTTTACAGTAACATTTTCAGCATTAGCTTTATTTATCATTTTATCATCGACATCTGTAAAATTTTGAACATAATTTACTTTATATCCTCTATATTCAAGATATCTTCTTACTGTATCAAAAAACACTGCTGGTCTTGTATTCCCTATATGTATATAATTATATACTGTTGGTCCACAAACATACATTGAAACCTCTTTTTCTTTTATAGGTTTGAACTCATCTAAGTGTCCTGTCAATGTGTTGTAAATTTTTATCATTTTTCTTTCTCCTCCGAATTTTTACTCTAAAAATTTTAAATCTTCTTTAACCGTTATTTTTATATTATCAAAATCTCCATGTAAAAACTTTATTTTCCCCGAATTTTTTTCAATTAAACTTGCATCATCAGTAGCTAACTCATTATTATCTTTTGCCTTTTTATGAGCATTTCTTAATTTTTCAAATCTAAACGTTTGAGGCGTATGCGTCAATATCAAAAAATTTCTATCCAAAGTTTCTTTTATAGTATTGTCATCGTTTATTATTTTGATTGTATCTTTACACTTCACTCCAACAACAATTCCATCATATTCTTTATTTTCAACTAATTCTTTTAGACTATCATCTATATATTTGTTTTTTAAAAAAGGTCTTGCTGCGTCTTGAATTATCACAAAATCTGTATCCTCAATTTTTTCTAAAGCATTAAAAACTGAATACTGTCGTTCACTACCACCTTCAACTATATATTTGACTTTAGATAAGAGATTTTTGTCTTTACAATATTTTACCATATAATTTAAGTTTTCTTCATTAGTTACGATAAAAATTTCATCAATATTTTTATTTTCAAAGGCAACTTTTAGAGAAGAATAAAATAATGGCTCCCCCTTATATTCTAAAAATTGTTTTGGAGTAGAGATATTCATTCTTTTTCCTTGACCTGCTGCCAATAAAATAAAAGTTACTTTTCCTTTTACTTCAGAGTTACTACCGTACATCCAAGTCCTCCCTCTCCATGTCCTCCAATTCTATATTCTTTAACATATTTTGATGTTTTTAAATATTTTAATATTCCTTCTCTTAAAGCTCCTGTTCCCTTTCCATGTATAACATAAACTTCAGTGTAGCCATTTAAAGTTGCTCTATCCAAATATGTTTCAAGCTCATATATACCTTCATCTACCATTTTACCTCTTAAATCAATTTCACTTCTAACTGCCGTCTTTTTATGTGTATTTACATTGTAAACTTTTTCTTTCTTTTCTTCTACAACTTTAATCTCATTAAAAGGAACTTCCAATTTTAAGATACCAGCTTGAACATTAGCAGTTTCTTTTGAATCATTAATTTTTAAAATATTTGCAAACTGATTTATACTACTTACAAAAACTCTATCTCCGGGTTTAAAATTAACTTTTGTTTTAATTTTTTTAACTGCTTCAACGGTTTTATTTTTTTCTTCTCTTAAGGCAGAAGAAAGCATATTTAAATTTTTCTGAATTTTTTTAGCATCTTCTTTATTCTTTTCTTCATGTTGAATTTTTTCAACTAAAGCAGAAGCTTTAGATCTCATTTCATTCATCATTTTTTCTGCCTCTTCATAAGCAGCTTTTATAATTTCATTTTTTTGTTTTTCAATAGTTAAAATTTCTTGCTTAGCTCTTTCTCTATCTCTTTCAGCTTCTTCTTGCAATCTTGCAAATTTTTCTCTCATTTCATCAAGCTCTTGAGATTTATTTTTGATATTTTCTATCATCTTTTCAACTTTTTTGTTATCTTCACTTATATAAGTTCTAGCTTTTGAAAGAATAACTTCAGGTAATCCCATTCTTTGAGCAATTGTTAATGCATTACTTTCTCCAGGAATTCCTATAAGTAATCTATATGTTGGAGATAGTGTATCTGTGTTAAATTCCATAGAAGCTGTCTCTATTCCTTCCTCATTATAACCATAAGCTTTTACTTGACTATAATGTGTTGTAATAAAGGACTTACATTTTTTTTCATTTAAAAAATCTATTACTGACATAGCAAATGCAGCACCTTCAATAGGATCTGTTCCTGACCCTAACTCATCAAGTAAAACTAAAGAATTTTTAGTTACATTTTCCAAAATCTCTTTAACATTTTTTAAATGTGCTGAAAATGACGATAAAGATTGCTCAATACTTTGTTCATCTCCAATATCAGCAAATACCCCTTCAAAAAAACCAATTTTTGAATTTTCAGATGCAGGGATTGGAATTCCTGACAATGCCATTAATGTAAGAAGACCAGCTGTTTTTAAAGCAACTGTTTTCCCCCCTGTATTTGGACCTGTTATAAGTAAAATATCATAATCTTTTCCTATTTCAAAAGTTAAAGGAACAACTTTATCTTTACTTATAAATGGATGTCTTGCTTTTTCCAAATATAAAATTTCTCTGTTACTAACATTAGGAATGTCACATTTATTATCTATTGAAAAAATAGACTTTGCATTTAATATATCAAGATACATAATTTTTTCACCAACAACTAAAATATCGTCCTTATGATTTCTCAATACTTCAGCTATTCTTAATAAAATTTTTCTGATCTCTTCTTTTTCTTTAGTTTCTAACTCTCTCATTTTATTATTAAGAGAAACAATAGAAAGAGGTTCTATAAAGACTGTTTGTCCACTGGCAGATCTATCATGTTCAATTCCTTTAATAAGACCTTTAAAGTCATATTTTACAGGTGTAACCATTCTACCATCTCTTTCAGTTATTATTCTCTCTTGAAAAGCATTAGCTAAACTTGGTTCATCAAAAAGTTCCTCAAATTTTCTTTTTATATTCATATTTAAAGTTTTTTTATGTAATCTTATATCTCTTAAGTCTAAAGAAGCATCATCTTTGATTTCTTTTTCAATATTTATAGCTTTATTTATAGTATCCTCAACAACTCTTAAATTTGGGATATTTCCGATAGCATCTCTCAATGATTTATATTTTCCTAATTCATCAATTCTATTTTTAAAAACTCTTAAAGTCTTTAAGTTAAAATTAATATCCCATAGTTCTTCGGGATCTAAATATGTTCCAATAAGTTTTATTTTTTCCATAAGATTTGAAATATTTTTTAAACCAACAGCTTCAAATCCACCATCAAAAACTAAAAGATCCATAAAATCTTTAACGATCTTTAACTCATTATTTAAAATAGATAAATCTTTATAAGGTTTTAAATTCTCTATAACTTCTCTATTTTCTTCAATTACTACATTATTTAATATATTTTCTTTTAATTTATCAAACTCCAAAATATTAAAAGTATGTTTGTTCATATTCTCTCCTAAAATTTTTAAAAATAATAATTATATTTTACAATAGAAATATAATAAAGTACAATTAATTTTTAAATTTACACTTTCCTAAAGAATAAAAAAGTCTCTGACGTCCGTATTAGTTCGAAGAGCCTGTGTTCATTGAGCTCGTAGAACTCATACGGCTGTCAAGAGACTAAATTTCATTATTTGATTTTATACTTAACTGTAGAATTAAAAAATATTATTTGTTAGTTTTTTCATTTATTATGTTATACTATACTCATATTTATAAAACAATATAAAGAAAATGATAGGAGTGATAAATATGGAAATTATTCATTATGAAGGACATGGATTTTATATTTACGGAGAAGATAAAGAAATTTTAGCAAGACTTGAATATAAAAGAAATGGAAACATTTTAATTTTTGATCATACAGTTGTTTCTGATAAACTTAAAGGGCAAGGAATAGCCGGAAAACTTTTAGAAGAAGCTGTAGCTTTTGCAAGAGGGAATAACTATAAAGTAAAACCTGTATGTAGTTATGTTGTGAAAAAATTTGAATCAGGTCAATACGATGATATAAAAGTGTAAGAAAGAGGAAATATGAATTTAGATAAAGTTAATGATTATATAAAAAAATTTGAAGATACTATAACAAGTCCTATTTTAGATTTTGATAAAAGTGAGTTTTATGTAGGAGTAGATTTGGGAACAGCTAATATCGTTATAACTATTGTAGACAAGAATGGAAACCCTGTAGCCGGTGCAACTCAAAGATCTAGAGTGGTAAAAGATGGAATAGTTGTAGATTTTATTGGAGCTATAAATATTGTTAGAAAATTAAAAAATGATCTTGAAGAAAAACTTGGTATAGAAATCACAGAAGGATATACAGCTATTCCCCCTGGTGTAGAACCAGGAAGTGTTAAAGCCATAGTTAATGTAGTTGAATCAGCTGGGATACAGGTTGTCAAAGTAGTGGACGAACCAACTGCTGCTTCATATGTTCTAGGAATAAAAGATGGAGTTGTTGTAGATTTAGGTGGAGGAACAACCGGAATAAGCATATTGGAAAATGGAGAAGTAGTTTTTGTTGCTGATGAAGCCACTGGTGGAACTCATATGACTCTTGTTTTATCTGGAAGTTACGGAATAGATTTTGAGGAAGCTGAAGATATAAAGTTAGATAAAAAAAGAGAAAGAGAAGTGTTTATTCAAATAACTCCTGTATTACAAAAAATGGCATCAATAGTAAAAAAATATATATCTGGATATAATGTTAAAGATGTATATTTAGTTGGTGGTGCTTGTAGTTTTGATGGAAGTGAAAAAATATTTGAAAAAGAATTAGGACTTAATATATATAAACCATATATGCCATTATATATAACTCCATTAGGAATAGCATTAACAGGTTTAAAAGAAAAAAATTAGGAGAAAAAATGAATAAAGAAATTAAAGGAGCATTATTAGTTTGCTTTGCTGCAACCATGTGGGGATTCGATGGAATAGCTTTAACTCCAAGATTATTCAACTTAAATGTACCCTTTGTTGTGTTTGTATTACATTTACTACCATTTATAGTAATGTCTTTTATTTTTGGAAAAGAAGAAATAAAAAATATTAAAAAATTAGATAGTAGTGATTTATTTTATTTCTTTTGTGTAGCATTATTCGGTGGAAGCTTAGGAACTCTATCCATAGTAAAGGCTTTATTTTTAGTGAATTTCAAACACTTAACAGTTGTAACATTATTACAAAAATTACAACCAATTTTTGCTATAATTTTGGCAAGAATTATATTAAAAGAAAAAATAAAAAGAGAATATCTTTTCTGGGGATTTTTGGCTCTTTTAGGAGGATACTTGCTTACTTTCGAATTTCATCTTCCAGAATTTTACTCAGGAGATAATTTGTTAGCTGCCTCTCTATATTCAATACTTGCTGCATTTTCTTTTGGAAGTGCTACGGTTTTTGGAAAAAGAATATTAAAATCAGCTTCTTTTAGGACAGCTTTATATTTAAGATATCTATTAACAAGTTGTATAATGCTTGTCATAACTAGTTTTACTTCTGGATTTGGAGATTTCTTTAATGCAAGTCCTACGAATTGGTTGATATTTGTAATAATAGCACTAACAACTGGAAGTGGTGCCATTTTACTTTACTATTTTGGGCTTAGATATATTACTGCAAAAGTTGCTACTATGTGTGAATTATGTTTCCCGATATCAAGTGTTATTTTTGATTATTTAATAAATGGAAATATTTTAAGTCCAGTCCAATTGTTTAGTGCTGGTTTAATGATAGTTTCAATTATAAGAATTAGTAGATTAAATTAGAAATATTAAACTTTACTTAATATAAATAAAGTCTCTTGACAGCCGTATGAGTTCTACGAGCTCAATAAACATAGGCTCTTCGAACTAATACGGACGTCGGAGACTAATTTTTTCTATTTAGTTTTACACTTCCTTATAAATTAGTAAAATCCCTGATAGTCGTATGAGTTTTATGAGCTCAATAAACACAAGCTCTTCAAATAAATACAGACATCAGGGATTATTTTTTATTTCAATTATTCTTTAATTCTATTTTTGGATTTCATTAAAATATAAAATAGCTTCATTATACACAGGATTTAATTTATCAAAAAATTTTACATAAGATAACAAAGCTGTGTAAAGATAATTATTTTTTTGATTATAAAACTCTTCTGGAATTAAAAACTTTATTCTTTCTTGTAATTTCTTCCAGTTATTTAAATAACCTTTAATCAATTCAATATCTTCTGCTGTCATTTCTTCATTTTCATTTTCAACAAGAGAATTTATTCTCTCCTTTACTGATTTAAAAACAGAAGAATTATATTGTTTTAATTCTAAGAAATCTTTTTTTACTTCATCAACAATATCTTTTCTGTAATCTTGCATAAACTCATTTAATAAACTAAGTCTAACAAAAGAATTATTCCCCCCAAAAAAGCTATTTATTCTTTCTTTGTCGTGAAAAAGTTTTTCGGATAAATAAGATAAGTATTCTTTACTTATATAAACCCTTTCTAATTTTATAGTATCTCCAAATTTATTAATTAACTTATTAATACTATAAAAAATGTGTACTTTTCCTGATCTATAACGTAGGTCATAGATTTTTTTTAAAACTTCTAAATTTTTTTTCATTTCTTTTTACCTTTCTAAATTTTAATATATATTAAATTATAAATTTAACTAGAGCCTATATTCATTGAGCTCATAAACTCATACGACTGTCTGTCAATAGGCTTTATTTTTAGTTATATATTTAAAAATATTACTGACAATTTAAAATATACTAGAAGAGCAGCAGTATCAACTATAGTAGTTATCAATGGGCTTGCCATTATAGCTGGGTCTATTTTTAAAGACTTCGCTATTAAAGGTAACACTCCTCCTATAACTTTTGCCATTACAACCGTTACAAACAAACTTATTCCAACAACAAGAGCTGTTTCAATATTAGCTGTTGTAAAGTAATATATCCTAACAAAATTAACTAAGGATAAAATTAATCCTACAATCACACTTACCCTTAATTCTTTCCAAATAACTTTAAATATATCTGCAAATTCTATCTCTCCTAATGCAATTCCTCTTATAACAAGTGTTGCCGATTGAGATCCAGCATTCCCCCCTGTATCCATAAGCATAGGTATAAAAACTGCAAGATAAACAGCCGATTGTAATATATCCTCATATTTTTTTATAACAAACCCTGTAAATGTGGCTGAAATCATCAAAACTAAAAGCCATAGTATCCTATGCTTAGCAAGAGATAAAACACTTTCCTTTAAATATTCTTCATCAGATGGGTTCATTCCAGCCATTTTTTGTAAATCTTCTGTATTTTCTTGGTCTATTACATCGACAATATCATCAACTGTTATAACTCCGACTAACCTATATTCATTATCTATAACAGGCATAGTTGTAATATCATATTTTCTAAATAATGCTGCTATTTCTTCTTGGTCATCTTTTGTTATAACACTAATAATATTTGTTTCCATTTCATCTTTTATCAGAGAATCATCTTTGGATAAAATTAAAGTCTTCAATGAAATAATTCCAACTAATTTTCTCTTATCATCTGTTACAAAACAAATATCAGTCTCTTCTTTACCTATTGCAATTTTTCTGTAGTAATCAATAGCTTCTTTTACTGTTGAATTATCTTTAAAAGAAATATACTCAACTGTCATTACACTTCCAGCTGAATTTTCTGGATACTTTAACATTTGATTTATTAATTTTCTCTTATCATGAGAAGTATTTTTTAGTATTTTATCAACTATATTAGCTGGCATTTCTTCAATAAAATCAATCGTATCATCAAGATACATGTCTTCTACTATAAATTTAATCTCTTCATCTGTTATATTTTCTATAACTTCTTGTTGTTTCTCTGGAGATAAATATGAAAATACTTCTGAAGAAAAATCTTTAGGTAAAAGCTTAAAAATTATTAAATACTTTTCTTTTGGAAAATCCTCAAAAACTTCAGCTATATCTATAGGATTTTCCTCTATCAATATTTCTTTTAGTTCTGTCAATCTATTTTCTTCCAGTAATTTAACGATTTCTTCCAAATCTATCCCCTCCTTTTACCAATTCTAAATCATATTACTTTTTTTCATACCTTGTTATAAATTCTTCTTTAAATTCTTTAAATTTACCATCTTTTATTGCTTTTCTTGCATCTTTCATAAGTTTTATCAAGAAATGTAAATTATGATAAGAAGTTAAACGAAGTCCCAATACCTCTTGAACTTTTATTAAATGTCTAACATAGGCTCTTGTATAGTTTTTACAAACATAGCAATCACACTCTTCATCTAGTGGCCTTGTATCTTCTTTATATCTTTCACTTTTTATAACAAGTCTTCCATCTTTAGTAAATACTGTTCCATGTCTTGCAAGTCTTGTTGGTTGAACACAATCCATCATGTCTATTCCACTTTCAACTGCATTTAGCATATCAACAGGTTCTCCAACTCCCATTAAATATCTTGGTTTATCTTCTGGACATTTTTCTACAATATAATCAAGTATTCTATACATATCTTCTCTTGGCTCACCAACAGCAAGTCCACCTATTGCATAGCCAGAAAAATGTTCGTCCATTTCACTAAGTTCATCTAGACTTTTTTGCCTTAAATCTTCATAAATTCCACCTTGAACTATTGCAAATAGCCCTTGACTATCTTTCTTTTGATGAGCTTCGACACATCTTTTTGCCCATCTTGTAGTTCTTTCTATTGAAGGAATTATATATTCTCTTGTTGAAAGCCCTGGAGGACACTCATCAAAAAGCATCACTATATCAGAGCCTAAATTATTTTGTATTTGTATCGATTTTTCAGGAGATATAAAATGTTTAGAGCCATCTATATGTGAGCTAAAATATACTCCTTCTTCTTTTATTTTTCTTAGAGAACCTAAACTAAATACTTGAAATCCTCCACTATCTGTTAAAATTGGTTTTTCCCAATTCATAAATTTATGTAAGCCTCCAAGTCTTGCAATTAAATCATCACTAGGTCTCAAGTATAAGTGATAAGTGTTTCCTAGAATTATTTCACTTCCAATATCTATTAATTCTTCTCTTGACATAGTTTTTACACTTGCTTGTGTTCCAACTGGCATAAACACTGGTGTTTCTATCTCTCCGTGTGGAGTCTTAACCTTTCCAGCTCTAGCCTTTCCATCTTTTTTTTCTAATTCATATGTAACAGGTAACTTCATACTTCTCCTATAAATATTTATCTTTCAACAGAGATTACATCTTTTATTTTCAATATATTATTCAATAAATAATCATACTCTGTTCTACTTTTTATTTCTATTGATATTCTAACTTTTACTAATTTTTCTCCATTATTTTTCATTTCTGATGAATTTAATGAAGTAACATTAATTTTATGATTTGCTATTAAGTTTATTATATCCATAAGTAAACTTTGTCTATCTCTTGCTACAATATTAAAACTAAAATTATATCTATTTGCTTTAGTTTCAAGTAAATTATCATCCCATTTTACAGAAATCTCTCTGCTAGGATCCTTTTCAACCATAGCTTTAAAATTACTACAGTTATGTCTATGAACTGTTATTCCAGTTAATTTTGTAACAAACCCACCTATCT
Organism: Fusobacterium massiliense; assembly: GCF_900095705.1. Lineage (NCBI taxonomy): Bacteria > Fusobacteriati > Fusobacteriota > Fusobacteriia > Fusobacteriales > Fusobacteriaceae > Fusobacterium > Fusobacterium massiliense. The sequence goes on from NZ_LT608326.1 coordinate 172,471, forward strand.
CATCTCCTGGAAGTGGTGTACAACATTTAGCAAATCTAATAAGTGTGTTATTTATTCCATCAATAACTATTCCAAAATCATTCTTTCCGTCTTTTTTCTTTTCTTCATTTTTTTTCAAGACTTCTTCTAATGTCAAACTAGAAGCCACTCTCTCTCTTTCGAGTTTTGCTTTGACTTTACCAATCAAAATATCAAGTCTACTTCTCTTTTCTCCTATATGAAAATAAAATTCTTCTAAATTAGGAATATTATTTTTCTCCATGTGTTTTTTTACGGTCGGATCAACTTCTAGTTCTTTCAAAGACATACCTAATTTAACGGCTTCTTTTTCAAGATTGTCTCGTCCCAACTTCACAACAAGCTCTTTATTTTCATCTTTTAAAAATTTTCTGATTTTTCCTTTAGCACCATGAGTAACAACGATATCTAACCAATCTATACTAGGTCCTTTAGAATTCTTAGAGGTTATAATTTCTACTTTATCTCCATTCTTTAGTTTATGATCAATTGTTACCATTCTTCCATTTACTTTTGCTCCCACACATTTACACCCAACTTGTGTATGAACTGCAAAAGCAAAATCTAGGGCTGTTGACCCAACAGGTAATTCTAATATGTCACCTTTAGGTGAAAAAGTAAAAACTGTCCCCTTATCTATATCTCCAGTAACTCCATCTATAAAATCCTCAGTAGAATCTGATTCATTTTGAAATTCTATTATATGTCTTAACCAACCATAAATATTATCATCTTTACTGCTCTTCTTATTTTCTTTATAATTCCAGTGAGCAGCAATTCCTTCTTCAGCTATGTCATCCATATCTTTTGTTCTAATTTGAATTTCAATAAATTTTCCCAAAGGTCCCACTATTGTTGTATGAATAGATTGATAATTATTGGATTTAGGAACTGCTATATAATCTTTAAATCTTCCTGGAACTGGAAGATATTTACTATGCACTAAACCTAAAACATGATAACATTCTTCTTTATCCCCTACAATTACTCTAACACCCATTAAATCGTATATATCATCAAATTCTTTTCCTTTTTGATACATTTTTTTATATATACTATAAAAATGTTTAAATCTTCCTTTTACTTCAGATTTTATTCCAGAATCTACAAGAAGTCTTGTCATTGTCCTAATAAAATTATCTATATAATCTTTTCTTTCTTCTTTTGTATTATCTACAAGTTTTTTTATTTCTAAAAATTCATCATGATGCAAAAAAGAAAAAGCTCTATCTTCTAACTCTGACTTTATTTTAGCCATTCCAAGTCTATGAGCTAAAGGAGCATAAATATCTAAAGTTTCTTTAGATATACTTATTTGCTTCTCCGGCTTCATAAATTTTAAAGTTCTCATATTATGTAATCTATCAGCTAATTTTATAAGTATTACTCTTATATTTTCAGCCATGGCTAAAATCATTTTTCTTATATTTTCTGCTTGATTTTTTGTTCCATTAGGTAATGTTTGAAGTTTTGTAACTCCATCAACTAAAAGAGCTACTGTATCTCCAAAATTATATTTTATATCTGCTATTGGAATTAATGTATCTTCTACGACATCATGAAGTAAACCAGCTACTATGGTATCTGTATCCATTTTCATATCCATTAATATCTCTGCTACTTCAACAGGATGTATGATATAGTCATCTCCTGACTTTCTATATTGTCCTACATGGCTCTCCTCTGCAAATACTAGGGCCAATTTTATTTTGTCAAAGTCCAACTCTAAATGGTTTTTTTTAGCTCTTTCTAACAGTTTCTCCCAATAGTTCATAATACAACCTTCTCTCTAAAATCTATTAGTATTTCATCAATGTAAGTACAGGATAATCTCCTATTTTTTTCAATTTTTCTACACCTTTTAAGTCAACAAGTTCTATTAAAAAAGCTAGCCCTGCAACTATCCCTCCTAATTCTTCTACTAATTTTATTGTAGCTTCAACTGTTCCTCCAGTTGCAAGTAAGTCATCTACAATTAAGACTCTTTGTCCTGGTTTTATTGAATCTTTATGTAAACATAGTTTGTTTGAACCATATTCTAAATCATAGCTGTATTCAATTACTTCACGAGGTAATTTCCCTGGTTTTCTTACAGGAACAAAACCAACTCCTAAAGCATAAGATACAGGACATCCAAATATAAATCCTCTTGCTTCTGGACCTACAACTATATCTATATTATTTTCTTTGGCAAATTCCACTATTTGTTCTGTTGCATATTTATAAGCCTCTCCATCATTCATAAGAGGTGTTATATCTCTAAATATAATCCCTTCTTTTGGATAATTTTCAATTGTTGCTACGTAATTTTTTAAATTCATTTTTTCTCCTATTCTTTAATTTATTAAAAATATTGTATATAATTTTTTAAATTTCTATATCTTATTTTTTAAAATTTTTCTTAAATTTTCTAATTTTTGTCTACTGTCTTCTTTTTTATATAAAATATCTAAAAGTGAATATATCTCTAAATCTCTATCATCATTAACAAGAAATTTCATCAAAATATCTTCAGCTTTTTCATATTCTTTTATTTCCATTAAAAATTTAGCATATATTTTAGTAATATTTTTATACTGACTGGAATATTTTTTATAAGCCTTTTCTAAAATATCTTTTGAATAAATTTTTACGTTTTCTTGTAAAGTATTAACTTTTAATAAATCCATATAAAAACTTTCATTATAATCTTCTAAAAAATTATCATCTGAATTTATCTTTAGTAAGTATTTTTCTATTTCACTTTCTTTATTTTCTAAAAGAGATAATCTAAAATTATTTAGATTATATAGAAAACTATTTCTATCAATAATCATAGGAATATAACTTCCCATTTCTATTTTTTTATTTTGAGCATATAATAACTGTAATAAATTTTTTAAAGCTAGCTCATTATTTGGTTTTATTTTTAAAACTTTTTTATAAAACTTTTCTGATTCTTCATAATTACCTAAATCAGCATACAAAAATGCTATTTCATTCAATATAGCTATATTTTTCTTGTTAGAATTATATGCCTTTGTATATTCTTCTAAAGCTAATACCTTATTATTTTTCTGGTATTCATTTAGCCCTTTAATAAAATTATAGTTACTTTCTTTTTTACTATCAAGAAAATAACAACCTGAGAATAAAACTTGTACTGCCACTGTAAAAATTAAAATTTTTTTCATAGTACCATCACTATCCTCTATATTTTATTTTAGTCTTGCTTTGTTGGATTCTTTTCTTCTTTTTCTTTCAATATCTCCTCTGTTATATACCCACCAGAAACAACTAATTTAAAAGCCCATTCAACAGACATATTTAAATAGTGTATATCTTCTTTAGGAACACACAATAAAAATCCAGAAGTTGGATTTGGAGAAGTTGGTACAAATACATTAGCTATTTCTTTATCTGGTAAAAAGCCCTTTAGTGCCGTATTTTTATCAGCAGTTATGAAACCTATTGCATACATTCCTTTTTGTGGGTATTCTATAGCAACAACTTTTTTATATACTGTTTCTCCATTATTAGAATAAACAACTCCTATAATTTGTTTTGTTGTAGAATACACAGTTTTTATAATCGGTATTCTTTCTACTATCTCTGTAGCTTTTTTTACAAACTTTGTAAAAAAGACTAACTTTGCCATATATCCTAAAAGAGTTATTAAGAAAATCATAATAACTATTGCTACAACATATATAAAAAATTGTATAATAAATTTATTAGCCTCTTCTCCTAGTGCAAAAAATACTGTTTTCTTTAAAATTTTTATAATTATTGTATTATTTATTATTCTAAAAGCAATATTAAACATCCAATTGAATATATAAAAAGTTATAACTGCTGGTAGAATCATAAAAAGTCCAGTATAAAAATTTTTTTTCATCTATTATTCTCCTTCTGGCTCTTTTTCCAAAATTCTGATAAACACTTTTGAAACTCTCATTTTATCTACTTCTAGAACTTTTAAATACACATTATCTATTTGTACCTCATCATCAACATTACAAATACGTCCTAAATTAGTTACTATTAAACCACCTAGGCTTTCATAATCTTCCGATATTGGAAGTTCAAGCTCTAAGTCTTTATTGATTGTTTCTATATCTGTCATTGCATCTACTTCGTACTCATTGTCAGACAATTTTGTATAGAAACTATCTTCCTCATCATCATATTCATCTCTAATTTCACCGACAATTTCTTCAATTAAATCTTCAATAGTTACTAGACCAACTACTCCACCATATTCATCTAATACCATAGCAATATGAACTTTTAAAGTTCTAAATTCCTTCAAAATTTCTATTATAGATTTAGTTTCTGGGACATAGTATGGGCTTCTCACAAACTCACTAATAGGTAAATTCAAATCTCCATTTTTTATATGCTCCATTAAATCTTTGACATAAAGGATTCCAATTATATCATCTATAGTCTCATTATAAACCGGTATTCTTGAAAAACCATTCTCAAGTATCTCATCCCATACTTCATTTATTGTCTTAGTACCTTCAAATGCAAGCATCGAAGTTCTCGGAGTCATAACTTCTTTAGCATTCGTTTCTCCTAAAGTTACTATTGAATGAATCATCTCTTTTTCATCTTCTTCAATAATTCCTTCAGCATTTCCAACATTCACATAAGAAATTATATCTTCCTCTGTTATCATAAGTTCAGGACTAGTCATATTAATACCTAATATTCTTCCAACAAGTCTTGATATAAATATTAAAATATACACAGCCGGAGTTAATAGAATTGATAATACATAAATTATAACTGACACAGACTCTGCTATTTTAGCACTATTATTTCTTGCCATAAGCTTGGGAGTTATTTCTCCAAAAATCAAAATTAATATAGTCATTATAGCTGTTGCTAATGCTACTGCTGAACCACCTTTTCCAAAATGATTCACTATAACTATAGTTGCTATAGATGAAGCTAAGATATTTACTATATTATTTCCTATAACTATTCCTGTTAGCATATTATTCGGTTCTTTTAACCATCTTTTTAACACAGCATAAGTTTTAGGATGTTTTTCTTCGTCTAACTTTTCTAAATAGTTAGATCTATAAGCCGATAAAGCAGCTTCTGCTGCCGAAAAAAATCCAGATAATAAAATTAAAATTACCAATATCAACACATTAAGATACGTGTCCAATTAGTCATACACCTTCCTTATTTTTAGTTTAATTACTTCCTGTTATTCTAATATCAATTATTCCATCAATTTTACCAATTTTAGTTACCATTTTATCTACCTTTTTTATCATATCTTCTGATGCTTTTATAAGTATAGTAGATTTTGCAATACCATCTACCGACATATTTTGTACTACAGTTAAGATACTAATTTTTTCATGAGCTATAACATCTAAGACATCTGATAATATACCTACTCTATCTTGCAATGACAAATGCAATCCATAAACTTTGTCTTCTCCATCTTCGTAAAAAGGCTTTATGTAATCTTTATATTTATAATAAGTACTTCTACTTATGCCAACTTTTTTTATTGCTGCATACTTAGACATTTTAGTTTTAGCTATTAAGTCATCAACTTTTATAACATTTTGAATCGACTTAGGTAAAATTCTTTTATCTACAATATAAAACTCTTTTTTTTCTTTATATTTCATCTCTCCTCCATATAGCTAAATAATTCCTCTATTTGCTTTAAAAGCTTTTAGTATGTTTGAAAGTAGCATAGCTACTGTCATTGCCCCAACTCCGCCTGGAACCGGTGTTATATAAGATGTCTTATTCTTTACATTTTCAAAATCGACATCTCCCTCTAATTTACCATTAACTCTATTTATCCCAACATCTATAACTACTGCTCCATCTTTTACCATGTCTTCTGTAATAAATTTAGGTCTTCCAACAGCAGATATCAAAACATCTGCCATTTTTGTTTTTTCTGATAAATTTTTTGTATGGCTATTGCAAATAGTTACTGTTCCATGGCTATTTAATACAAGTGCTGCCACAGGTTTTCCAACTATGTTACTTCTTCCTACAACTACAACATCTTTACCTTCTAAATCTATTTCATATGCTTTTATTAACTCCATTATTCCCGCAGGAGTAGATGGAGAAATAAAATCTTCACTATTTTGAAATAAAAGCCCTAAATTTTCAGCTTTAAAACCATCAACATCTTTTACAAGTTTTATTTTATTTAATACTTTAGTAGCACTTATTTGTGAAGGTAGAGGTAAGTTAATCATTATCCCATCAACTTCTGTATCTTTATTTAATTTATCTATTAAATTTAGTAAGTAGGCTTCAGATATTTCTCCACTAAAAAAATATTTCTGTGTTTCTATCCCTAAATCTTGGTAAGATTTTATTTGAGAATTAGCATAAACTTCTGAGGCAGGATCATTCCCAACTAATATAGAAGCAACTGTTGGAGTTACTCCGTATATTCTCTTTATGTCGTCTATTTCCATTTTTATTTTTTTCTTTAATTCTTTTGCTGTTTCTCTTCCGTCCATTAACATAGTTGTTCACCTTTTTTTAAAATCTTTCCATTTATTAAATCTGTACCAGACATTTGTTTTTTATTTTCTGGCTTTGCTGAAGTTATTATCAAACTACCATCCAGCGTTTTTATAACCACACCTTTTCCTTTGATATAGTCTACAACCTCTCCACAACAATTACTATCATAAACTTTATCTAAAATTTCAGTAGAATAAATCTTCATAACACTTCCATTTAAAGTAGTAAAAGCTGTTGGTAAAGGATTCATACCCCTAACAAAATTAAAAATTTCTCTACTCGCTTTTTCCCAATTTATTTTGCAATCTTCTTTTTTAAACGGTTTTACAAAAGTAACCAAATTTTCATCTTGTTTTACTGCTTTTACTTCATTTTTTTCTATTAAATTTATGGCTTCTAATAGCAAGTCTGCTCCCATAATTTTTAATCTATCATGCAATGTTAAAAAACTATCTTCATCTAAAATTGTCGTTTCAGATTGTAATATAACAGCTCCTGCATCTAGTTTTTCTTCAACATACATTATAGATACTCCACTTTTTTCATCTCCATTTATTATGGCTGCATTTATTGGTGCTGCTCCCCTATATCTTGGTAATAATGAAGAATGTAGGTTTATTATTCCATACTTTGGTATATCTATTACTTCTTTAGGTAATATTTTCCCATACGCAACAACTACTATTAAATCTGGTTTCTGCTCTCTTATTTCCTCTATTATTTCTCTACCTTTGAAACTTTCTGGTTGATATATTTTTAAATCATTAGCAAGAGCATATTCTTTTACTGGAGAATAATTTATTTTTTTTCCTCTCGCATTTGGTTTATCAACTTTTGTATAAACTGATAATATTTCATGATTTCTATTTATGTTTTCTAAACTAGGAACTGCAAACTCTGGAGTTCCCATAAAAATTATTTTCATTACACTTCCTCTCTTAATTAAGATTTATTAATTTCTTCAACAATTTCCATAAAAGATTTTATATCATCAAATTCTTTATAAACAGAGGCAAAACGAACATAAGCAACTTGGTCTAAGTCTCTTAGTTTCTCAAGGACTTTTTCTCCTAGTTCTTTACTACTAATTTCATTCACAAGTGAATTTTGTAAACTTTTTTCTATATCTGCTATAATCTCATCTAACTTATCTCTACTTATATTTCTTTTTACTGTTGCAAAAGTAAGTCCATTAAGTAATTTATTTCTATCATACTTAACTCTTCTTTTATCCTTTTTTACTACATATATTTGATTTTCTTCAAATCTTTCATATGTACTAAATCTTTTTTGACAATTATTACATTCTCTTCTTCTTTTTGTTGACCCATCTGTTGCTGTTCTACTATCCACAACTTTTGTATCTTCAGAAGAACAAAAAGGACACTTCATAGAACCTCCTAATTAATTTTCTTTTTCTGCAATACAAGCTATTACTTCTTTTGCAGTCTTACAATCCATTAAATTTTGTCTAAAATTTTCTTCTCTTATCAATCTTGATATTCTAGCCAATACTTTTAAATATATTTGACTATCTTTATTAGGCGAAGCAAAAACGAAAAAGATATGAACTTCTTCATCGTCCATAGAATTAAAGTCTATTCCTTTACGACTTATACCAAAAGCAACTGTAAGTTCTTTTGCACTTTCAGTTTTTGCATGAGGAATTGCAACTCCTTTTCCTATTCCTGTACTTCCTAATTTTTCTCTATCAACTAAAGCTTTATAGATATCGTTGTCTTCTACTAATATATTTTTAGATCTTTCCAATAGTTTAGATAATTCTACCAAAATACTTTCTCTATTTTTTGATTTTAAATCTAAATCGATTAAATCTTCTGTGATATAATCGGTTATTTTCACAGAATTTACCATATCCATGCCCCCCATAACATTTTTTCTGCATTTATTCCTATATCTAAATTTTTATTAATATAAAATTCCAATAATAAAATAACTTCCTTTATAAATGTAAATTCATACTTTTCATCATCTATTATTCTTTTCAATTTCTCATCAAATAGACTTTTTAGTATTTCTTTTGCTAAAATTGATACTTTTTTATTTATTTCCTCAATGAAAAAATCTACATTTTTCCCTGTGTCTATACCCTCGTCCTTTATAATCTGGTACAAAAAATAGACTATTAGTAAATAATTTTTTCTCATATCCTCTGTTTTATCAAGATATCTTAATGTTTTTTCTAAAAGAGTGTACATACCTCTATTTTTCCCATTCTCTACTAATACTTGGTTTAAAACAGAAAATATATAAAGAGCCACATTTAATTTTTCAATATCTTTCTTTATGTTTTTATAGTTATCTATGCTAAAAAAATCTGACAATATTATATTTTCATTTTTCATATGAAATAAGAAATCTGTTTCAGATAGTATATCAACTGCTGTTTTGTCTCTTTTTTTACTTTTTCTAATTCCTTTGACAAAAACCGATACTTTTCCAAATTCTTCCATGAAAACAGTTATATATCTATCTGCTTCTTCAACATCTGTTTTTGAAATTACTATCCCTTTACTTCTTAAAAATAACATTTCTCCTCTGTTTTTCTTATTTTTTATTAAGCTCAAATAAGCTATTTTCTAAAGTCTTATTCACGACTAAATTACCTATGCTAACTTCTCCTACTTTTATATTATTCTCTTTTATTATTATAATTTTTGGAAATATATAGTCCTCTTGATTCAAATAATCAAGTATTTCAATTTCTATATTTTTATCTATTTGTAAAAGTAATCTTTTTTGATTTTGATAATCTTCTCTAAATTTTTTATCGTTTTTTTCAGCTACTATTATTTTGTTAATAGCACTAATAATTCTATTTTCCTCACTGTCTATGCTATTTTCTTTTATCTCATTAAAAATTGGAAGATATACTGACTTCTTATTCTTAGAATAATCATAAATATAGATTTCTCCTTTGTTCAAATCTGGATACAAAACTTCTTTCTTTATTTTATTAGGTAACTTAAAATCTATTGAATACTTAAGTTCTCTCTTTTTAGAGTTTACTGTTGTTATTTCATTAACACTAAATTTCAATGTCTTTATAGTAGATAAACTTTTGGTTGCCGAGAATACTAAAACTTGAAGTAAAAAATAAGTTAAAAGTATTATTTTCTTCATCTTAACCTCCTATTGAAGATTTTTTACACTATTTATTATCACCAGTTCTCTTAAATCTTTAGTTTTAAATCCTGGTTCCATTTTTATTGTCTTGTAAGCATAATTTTCTTTCTCATCTATTCTCAAGACTTTACCTATTTTTAAGCCTTCCGGATAAATATTACTAATTCCAGATGTGATAACCTCATCTCCAACCGTTATTCTTTCATCAAATATTGATGCTTGGAAATATAAAAGTCCATTCTCTTCATCGCTACCTCTAGTAACTCCCAAAACATCTTCAGTTGTTTTTGAACTTACCATAGACTTCGGATTTGTTATTAAATCAACCACAGAGTAATCTCTATAAACTTTTGATATTTTACCAACTAGATATTCCCCATAAATAGCTACCATATCTACTTTCATTCCATCTTTGATTCCTAAATCTATATAAACTTTATTATTCATATTATCAGCATCACTAAATATAACTCTTGTAAATTTTATTCCATCTTTGAAATAAAGATTTTCTTTCATTTTTAAAAGTTCAAGTAATCTTTTATTTTCTTCCTGAACTTCTTTATTTTTCATCTCATCTATTTTTAATCTCATGTTTTCTTCTTTTAACTTCAAATTTTGTTCAACTATATTATCATGAGAAAATATACTATCTTTTATACCAACTATTCTAGTTGAAATACTAAAAATTTTACTTTGTAATGGTAATGCCATATCATCAATACCATCTTTTAATCCAAATAAAAATCTATTAAAAATTAGCATTATTACTATTATTACTACTAGTATAGATAAAATAAATTTTACTTTGTTATCCTTTTTCATCTATCTAAAAATCTCCCTATATAAAAATAAAATTTTATTAATAATTATCATTTAATTATATTATATTGTTCTATTTTTGTAAAGCAATTAATAATTTTATATTATTTTTTTGGACAACTCTAACCCTTTTATGGTATTATATCTATAGGTAAGGAGAGTGATGTTTGAATGGTGAAAATTGAAGTTGCAAAACCATTTTCTTTAAATAATTTTATTGAAGCAAAAACGGCTGAAGTTGTTAGTACTAGAGTTATAAATTATTCTAATAGTTATGTATCGTTTTTTGCACTTGATAAATTTGAAGAAATATCTGCTGAAGCTATGCTTGGAAATAGATACTACTTTTGTTTTAATGGAAGTGGAGAATTTGATATTCAAAATCAAAAAGTTATTATTAAAGAAAATGAATTTTTAGAAATTCCAGCAAATAATAATTATTCTGTGCGTTCATTGGATAAATTTAAAATTATTGAAATAGGAGAAAAGATAGGAGTTAATATGGAAAATAAAACTTTAAATATGTTTGATGCTGCTAGTGCTTTTAATTTAAAAGACATTGTTGAATATCAAAAAGATAAAATTGTTAGTAAAAATTTAGTTGCAAAACAAAATCTTATTATGTCAGTTATGGCTTTTTGGAAAGGTGAAAGTCTTGACCCACACAAAGCTCCTGGAGATGCTTTAGTTACTGTTTTAGATGGTAAAGGAAAATATATTGTTGACGGAAAAGAATTTGTATTAAATACTGGGGAAAGTGCTGTACTTCCAGCTAATATACCTCATGCAGTTGAAGGAATTGAAAACTTCAAAATGTTATTAATCTTAGTAAAAGATTAAGTGAAGTTATCTATAATAATATTAAAAAAAGTCTCTTGACAACCGTATGAGTTCTACAAGCTCAATGAACATAAGCTCTTCGAACTGATACGGATGTTAGAGACTATTTTTTATTATTTAATTTTATACTTTCTTATAGAATAAAAATAGGAGCCGTTTTAAAATTAATCTTTATCATCATTAAATATTACTCAATAATGATTTTTATTATTTTATAACGGCTCTTTATATTATTTATTTAAAAATTCTATTGCCAGTTGAGATAGACTTTTCATGTTTGTAATTAAATATTTTTCATCCCAAAACAACTTTGGATGATGAAGCATATTTTCATTTTCTAATTGTTCATCATTAACTCCAACAAAGAAGAAGAATGATGGGATATGTTTTCCAAAATATGCAAAATCTTCAGACCCCATAACGGGATCTTCCATAACTTCAATATTATCTTTTCCTAAAATATTTTCTAAAGCATTTTTAGAAAATTTAAATAATTCATGGTCATTTTTTAATGCTGGATACATTCTATCTACTAAAAATTCATAAGAAGCTCCATAAGCATTAGTTATCCCTTTTAAAATTTCATCCATTCTATTAACTATTTGATCTGTAATACCTTCATCAAAGGTTCTGATAGTTCCCTTTAAAACTAACTTATCTGGTATTATATTGTGTGCCTCTCCAGCATGAATACTACAGCAAGATAAAACAGCTGGTCTTAAAGTTGAAATATTTCTACTGATTATATTTTGAAAATTGACTACAGTTTGACAAGCCACCATAACTGTATCAACTGTTTTTTCAGGCTGTGAAGCATGTCCTCCTTTACCTTGGAATATAACATCAAATGAAGTCGTATGTGTCATCATATCCCCATCTTTTATAGCTACATGCCCTGCTTTTATACTAGGCCAAATATGACAACCAAAAGCTGCATCTACTTTTGGATTTTCTAAAACTCCTTCATCTATCATTGGTTTTGCTCCACCAGGTCCTTCTTCAGCAGGTTGAAAAAGTAATTTTATATTTCCAGAAAGATCATCTTTTAATTCATTTAAGACCATCCCAACTCCAAGAAGTCCAGCAGTATGTCCATCATGTCCACAAGCATGCATTTTTCCTTCATGAGTTGACTTAAAACCACATCTACTTTCTTCTGTTATTGGTAAAGCATCCATATCAGCTCTTAAAAGTACAGTTTTCCCAGGTTTTCCACCTTTGATAGTAGCTACTATACCTGTTTTAGCTATTTCAGACTTATATGGAATTCCTATTCTATCTAATTCTTTTTTTACTATTTCTGCTGTTTTAAATAAATCAAAACCAAGTTCTGGATATTTATGAAGTTCTCTTCTAAGTTCCATAACTCTTTCTAAATATTTTTCAGATAATTTTTTAATTTTTTCTTCCATATTAACCTCCTAATGTTATATTCCAAATGGAATATTGAAAATAAAGAAAACTGTAAATAATAAAAGGCTTCCAACCAATGTTATCAAAGAATAAGGAATCATATTAGCCATCAAAGTTCCTAAACCAAAGTTCTTATCATATTTATTTGCTACTGCTAATAATAATGGAACATATGGAAATAATGGTGAAATCATATTTGTAGATGAATCTCCTATTCTATAAGCCATTTGAGTTAAAGCTGGATCATAACCTAATAACATAAACATTGGAATAAATATAGGAGATAAAATTGCCCATTTTGCTGAAGCACTTCCTATAAATAAATTAATAAAAGCAACTAAAATAACATAAGTTATTATAAGTGGTAATCCTTTGAAACCTGCTGCTTTTATTAAATTTGCTCCTTTTATTGCCATTATTATACCTAAATTACTTTTTGTAAATAAATTTAAAAATTGTGCTGATACAAAAACTATTAATATATATCCTCCCATTTCACTAAGAGAAGTTGAAATTAATTTTACTGCATCTTTATCAGTTTTTATTTTTTTAATAACTTTACCATAAACAAAACCTGGTATCAAAAAAACTACTGACATAAAGAAAATTAATCCACCCATTAAAGGAGAATTTACAGAAATCAAAGATCCGTTTTCATCTTTTAAAAACGCATTTGGTCCTATTGCTAAAAATACTATAAAAGCAATAACTAATAAGAAAGAAATACTTGCATATTTTACTCCTTTCTTTTCTAAATCTCCAATTTCTGTATTAGCATTATCTTTAAAATGTTCTTCATTTACAGGAAATCTTGGTTCTATAAATTTTACAGTTACCCATGTTATTATAAAAATTTGTAATATGGCATTTGCCATATTAAAATAAATAGTCATAGTAGGACTTTTTTGGAAAGTTGATTCTAATATTTGAGCTGCTGGATTAGTGAATGAACTCAAAAGTATATCATTCATTCCAACAAAAAATCCTGAACAAAAACCTATTGCAGCACCAGCAAATGATAAAAATATCCCAATTAGAGGATTCTTTTTAATATTTATAAATATTATTGCTGCCAATGGAGGTAAAACTATAAAACCCCCATCACCAATAGCTGTAAAAATTAAACCTGCAAATACAACTGTGAAGTAAATTAATCTTTTAGGTACTTTTTTTATTGTTAATGTCAATAAAACTTCTAAATATCCACTTTTATCAGCTAGCCCTATCCCTATCATTGTTACTAAAACAGCTCCTAATGGTGGGAATGTTTGGAAAACCTTTACAGTAGAAACTAAAATAGCTTTTAGGTTATCTGAACTTAATAAATTTTCTGCTTTTATAATTTCTTTTGTTCCAGGATGCTCTACTGAAACTCCAAACTTGCTAAGTATAAATGAAATAATAAAAATTAAAATACACAATATTAAAAAAATTGATGTAGGGTCCGGCATTTTATTCCCAATTACTTCAACTTTATTTAATATCTTGTTTAAAAAACTCAATTTTTCTTTTTCAACTTTTTTATTTGTTTCCATAATATCCCCCTAAATTATAAATCAATCTCTAATTATATTTCTACTTTACTACTTTTTATTTATATATTTATCTAAAAGTAGTATATTATGCATATTTTAATACAAAAATTTTATTCGATTAATAATGAAATAGCTTTATTTATTAATTCTCTTTCAAACTCTAATTTTTTTTCTGAAATTTTTAAACTAGTAAGTTCTAACACTTTCGAATCTCCAACAACTCTACGAATAATCTCAGTTCCAGCATATTTTAAAGAATCTTCTAAAATTGTTTTTATATAATATTCAAAATAAGTTTCATTTTTAAAGAAATTATTATTTGGAATTTTATTCCATAATTTTTTAGATTTTATATAAAAAAGTTCAGGAATATTTTTTATTGTCTCTTCTAGCCATTCAACAAATTCTTTACTATTCTCCATAAAGTATTTAGCTCTGTATAAAGGAAAGTATAAATTCCCAAGAACATTTCCAATATCATATGCCATTGGTCCATAAAATGAAAATTCTGGATCTATTATTTTTATTCCATTCTCATTAATAAAAATAGAACCTGAATGAAGATCTCCATGAATTAATGATTGACTATAAGTCATAAATTTTTCTTTTAACTTTAAAACTGCAAATTGTAAATCCAAATTTTTATATAATTTTCTTTCTACAAAATCTTCATTCCCCTCACTTATAATATTTCTACTTTTATTGTTATTATATGGTTCTGTAAAAACTAAACATTCGCTTATAGCACATAATTCTGGATTAATAAATTTTTTCACATTTTCTTTTTTTTCATTATTGTCCATAAATAAATCTGTTGTAAGGAGTAATGTAGTCGATAAAAATTCTGCAATATTTTCTGCTAAATTTGGGAATATTTTTCCTTTCATAAGTTCTAATCTTAAATTTTTATAATTAGAGATATCTTCCATAGCTAGCACACACATAGCTTTATCATATAAATATATTTTAGGGACATAGTTTGGAGCTAACTTACTTTCAATCTCTAGAATATTAGCCTCAATTTGGCTTCTTGCTAGACTTAAATTTCTCCCCGAAGAACGTAATAACTTATCAGCTTGCTTCAAAACTATGGATTTACCTGTTTTTTCATCTTTTACTCTAAATATATAATTTATATTTCCATCTCCAATTTCCTGACAAACCAAGTTTGTTTCTTTAGAAAAAAGTCCTTTTTCTTTAGTATAATTAATAGCTTCATTACAATCTAATAAAAAATGGTTAGCATATCTCATAAAGACCTCCATTAATAATATTCTTCTGTATCTGTTTTGAAATAATTACTCAAGTTATAAGGAGAAAATATTTCTTTATCTGTTACTACTCCATCAATAAGATATGGTGGAGTTATATCAAAAGCTGGATAATAAGCTCTAACTCCATTTAAAGTATGCTTTTGTCCATTAAGAGAAAGAACTTCTTCTTCATTTCTTTCTTCTATAACAATATTATCTCTAAATTTGTTCATATCAGGTATCCCAGTAACAAAATACGGAATACCAAAGTGCTTACAAAGTAAAGCTATTTGAAAAGTTCCCACTTTATTTACAATATTCCCATCCATACATATGCTATCAGCTGCAGAAGTGAATATATTAATACCTTTTTGTAAAATAGTCCAAGCTACCATATTATCAGTTATTACAGTTGTTTTAAAACCTTGTTCTTTTAAAACACTAGCAGTTAATCTAGCTCCTTGTAAATAGGGCCTGGTTTCAGCACAAAAAAATTCGATATCCTTATCTTGATTTCTAATTTCTCTAGCCATACATCCAACAATTGTTTCTCCAAAACATTGAGTCAAAATTTTTGCTTTTTGTGGGAATAAAGTTACTAGATTTTTTGCAACAATACTCATCCTTTTATAACGTCTTTCTAACGAAGCAAACGTTCGATTAAAAATAGCATCTATAGGTTCTTGATTGTTATAAATAGCATCTTTTGCTACTCTTAAACAAGAATCTGTAATTATTCTCATCCTATTCATAGTTGTTGGTCTTGCCGTAGAGATACAATAGGCAGCTTCTTCTAAAAATTTAATTTTTTCATTTTTATTTAAATTTTTAGCTTGATAAGCAGCTAAAGCCATTCCCATCCCAGCAGCAGTATATGGTCCAGCACTTTGAGTAACCATATTTGCTATTGCTTCCTTCACTTCCAAATAACTTTCACAAATAACGAATTTAATTTCTTTTGGATATATCCTTCTATCTAGTATTTTTACTTTCCCATTTTCATACCAAGCAACATTTTCATACCTTAATAAGAAAGCTAAACCATCATCCATTCTTTGCATTACATAACCTCCCTTTTCTAATTTATTTATTTTCTTTCATTTTAGGAATACCTGTTATAATTGCTAAAATTCCCATTATTATCATAAGAATAGAATACCATGAATATGAAACAATACTTATCGGAGATATCTGTGCCATTGCTGCCGCAACTAGTATTTGTCCAGCATAAGGCATTAATCCTTGGAATGCTGAAGAAAATATATCCAACAGCCCCGCTACTCTTCTTCTATCTACAGAAAATTTATCAGCTATATCTTTAGCTAATGGCCCAGCTGTAATAATAGAAACAGTATTATTTGTAGTAGCTAAGCATAATAAACTTACTAACAATGCAATACCAAATTCAGCTCCCTTTTTTGTTTTAATTTTATTTGTCAAATTTTCAAGCAAGTAGTCAATTCCACCTAAATATTCCATTAGAGCTACCACGCCTCCAACAACAAGAGCTATAATTGCCATATTTTCCATCCAACCCATTCCTCTTTGAACAATTGAAAACATTTCAACGAATGTGAAAGAACCGTTAAAAACTCCTATAATTAAACCAAGTAAAACCCCTATACTCAAAACTATAATAACATTGACGCCTACTAAAGCTAAAATTATAATAGAAATATATGGAATTAAATTTATTAAATTATAATCATAAATAGCACCTTGAACTCCTTTCCCTCCTATAAAAGCCAAAATTATAATATTAATTATAACTGCCGGAAAAACAATAAAAAAATTAACTTTAAATTTATCTTTCATATCAACTTCTTGTGTTCTTGTTGCAGCTATCGTTGTATCAGAAATAAAAGACAAGTTATCTCCAAACATAGCTCCTCCAACAACAACTCCACAGACAAGAGCTAAATCAATTCCAGTTTCATTTGCAATACCTACAGCAATTGGTGTTAAAGCTGATACAGTTCCCATTGAAGTTCCCATCGAAAAACTTAAAATACATCCAATTATAAATAACCCTGGAAGTAACATTTTTAAAGGTAGTAAAGTCAATCCAAGATTAACCATTGATTTTACTCCTCCCATACCATCAGCAACAGAATAAAAAGCTCCAGCTAACAAAAAAATTATTACTAATAATAATAATGTGGAGTCACTCGCACCTTTACAAAATATCTCCACTTTTTTTTCAAAATTTATTTTTTCTTTATTTGGATTATTAAATAAAAAGGAAACTGCAATAGTTATCACAAAAGCTACAAGCAAAGGCATATTATCAATTTTATCTGTAAATATACCTGTTCCTGCATAAATTAGTAAAAAAATTAATAATGGAAATAAACCTATAAAATTACTTTTTTTATTCATAAAGTATCCTCCCTATCTAGCTAAATACAAAATATTGATAATATCTTTTTTGTCTAAATTCACAAATTTTCCAATTGATATAGAATTTTTTAAAGCTTTCTCAGCCATTAATGAAAAATTTTCATCTGTTATCCCATAATCAGATAATTTTATTTTTAAACCAAGCTCTTTAAAAAAACTTTTTAACACTTTTATTCCTTCTTCTATATCTGAAATATCAAAAATATTTTGAAAGAATTTTTTAAAAATGTTTAAATTTGTATTTTTAACATATTCAATCCAAGCCGGGAAGATAATTGCCATCCCTATACCATGAGTTAAGTCATAAATAGCACTTATTTCATGCTCTATTCTATGAGAAGCCCAATCAGCAATTCTACCACAGCCAATCATGCCATTATGAGCTATTGTTGCTGCCCACATAATTTGTGAGCAATAATTGTAATTATTTCTATCTTTTAAAAGAAGAGGTCCATATTTTATGACAGTTCTCATAGCAGCTTCAATCAATGAATCACTTAATTCAGTATCTGTGGATTTTGTAAAATATCTCTCCATAAGATGAGACAAGATATCCACAATTCCAGCAGCCATTAATTTATTTGGAACGGTATAACAAACCTCTGGATTCAACACTGAAAATTTTGGGAAATTAATTTCAGAATCACAAACAGCTTTTTCATAATTAGTTTCATTAGTTATAATAATACTTTCTGACATTTCAGATCCAGATCCCGGAATAGTTAGAATTGTTCCTACTCCTAAAGTAGATATTGGTTTATTTTTCTCACAAAAAAAATCCCAAACATCTCCGTCATATACAGCTCCTAATGAAATAGCTTTCGCTGAATCAATAACACTAGCACCACCTATCGCCAAAATAAAAGAAACATTTTCTTTTTTACAAATATCTATTCCTTTATACACTAACGAAAGTTTTGGATTGGGAACAACACCTCCAAGTTCAATAAAATCAATATTGTTTTCTTTGAGAAGAGAGATAATCTTTTCATAAATTCCTATTTTTTTGATTATTTCCCCTTGATTTTCATAATGCAATAAAACTTTTGAGTTCTCCCTGAAATAAAATTTAATGTTTCTTAGAATTTCATTATAGTTGAATTTTCCAAATATAATTCTTGTACTATTTTTAAAATTAAAATTTTCCATCGTACCATCCCCTTTAAAAATATAAAAAATTATCTACTATATTTATATCTAATTTTTTAAAAAAAGTAAAGTATTTATGAAAAAACTGTACAGTAACAGTTATAAAAGTATTGATTTTTTAAAAAATAATAGTAAAATATTAGAAAAAAGGAGTTAGTTATATGAAGTATGAAGAAATTGTCCAAGACATAAAAATTAAAATATTAAAAGGCAATTGGAAAGTTGGAGAAAAGCTTCCTTCCTTAAGACAATTAGCTCAAAAATATAAAACATCAAGAAATACTGTAGTATACTCTTTTAGAATACTAAAAGAAGAAGGTTATATTTTTCCAATTTCAGCAGTAGGATATTTTGTAAACAAAAGAAAGGATTCTCAAATAAACAAGCAAGTAAAGATTATACTAAAAAATTATTATGATGCTGAAAATAAAAATTCAGATATTATTAATTTTACATCTATAGCTCCATTTAAAAGATATTTAAATAATAATTTTGTATCATTTCTATTAGATAAACAAAAATTAATCCATATTGAAAAGGAAACAACAATTTCGCTTATATCAGATCTTTTAGAAAAAGAGGAAATATTTATTCCAGAATCCGATATATTTATAACCTCTAGTTCTCAATTAACAATAGAGATGATTATAAGATTACTATCGAATAAGAATAAATTAACTATTGCAATTTCAGATCCAAGTCACTACAGTGTTATTAATATTTTAGATAAATTGAGCAAAATAAAAGGAATCCACTTATTAGAAGATGGTTGGGATTTTAAGGATTTCGAAAATATTCTATCCTCAGAAAAAATAGATCTAGTTTATGTAAATCCCAACTATCAAGATCCCTCTGGTATATGTTGGTCGGAAGAGAAAAAACAATATCTTCTTGAATTATCAGAAAAATTTGACTTTTATATAATTGAAGAAGATAATTACTCATCATTATTTTTTGATAAGAAACTTACCTCATTTAAATGCTTAGACAGAATAGGAAAAGAAAGAATATTTTATATAAAAGATTATTCTAAATTACTAGGGTCATTAATTGGGCTTACTTATGTAGCTGTTCCAGATAAGTTTAAAGAAAAATTCTTAATGGAAAAAATTGTATTTTCAATAGAAAATTCTAAACTTCAAGAGAATATAGCTTATACGTTTTTACAAAGTGAATATTTTAATTTTTTTTTAAATAAAATAAGAATGGATTTAAAAAACAAATTAAATTTTCTAGTTAAAGAATTAAAAGCTGTACCTGAATTAAAAATAATGAATATTCCAAAAGGAGGTTTTTTTATTTGGTTAAAATTAAATAGACAAATAGATGAAGACTTGTTTTATGAATTATGTAAAAATGAAGGGGTATTAATATTACCTGGATATATTTTTTATAAAGATGAAAGAAATAACAGTAAATTTAGATTATCATTTGCAACAAGTTCATTTTTAGAAATAAAAAATGGAATAAAAAAAATTAAAGAAGTTATATCTTTTTTAAAAACAGTTGAAAAAGGAGAAAATAATGAAGTTTGAAAACGAAAGAGAAAAAATTATAAAATATTGCCAAAAAATGGTTAAAGATGGCCTAACAAAAGGAACAGGAGGAAATATAAGTATATGTGATAAAAATCAAAAAATAATGGCAATTACTCCTAGCGGGATAGATTATTTTAAAATGGAACCTAAAGATATTGTTATTATAGATGTAGAAAGCGGAAAAATAATTGAAGGTGATAAAGTCCCTTCCAGTGAATTAGATATGCATAGAATATTTTATAAATATAGAAAAGGAATAAAAGCCGTCGTTCATACACACTCAAAATTTGCAACTGCAGTAGCTTGTACTTCACTAAAAGGATTACCTGCAATAGATTATTTACTTGCTGTCGCTGGGGTCGATGTTCCTTGTGCTGAGTATGCTACATACGGTACAGTGAAGTTGGCTAAAAACGCTTTTAATACAATGAAAGATAGAAAAGCCGTATTACTTAGTAATCATGGAATGATCGCCGTTGGAGAAAATTTAGAAGAAGCGTATAATATAGCAGAAAATGTAGAATTTTGTTCAGAAATTTTTTGTATATCAAAATCTATAGGTGCCCCCAAAATACTCTCTGAAAAAGAAATGTTACATATGATAGATAGATTTAAAAATTACGGGAAAAGAATAGAAGAACATGATGAAATATAACGAGAAAAATGTGAGAGAGACTGTGAAAAACTAAGTAATTCCAATCATAGAAAATAAAATTTACAGAAATAAGTTCACAGTCTCTATTATTTTTACCTTATACAGTTGTTGATAAAGGTATGAATATCTCCTACAAATTTTCTACACACCATATATTTTCCCATATTTTTCTTTTAGATACTCAATATAGTATTTAGGGTTCAACTCTTCTCCTGTAACTTCTTTAATAATTTCAGGAGTATCTTTTAATTTTCCATATTTATGAATTTTTGATCCTAACCAATCAGTTATTTTCTTTAATTCTCCATTTTCTAATGCTTTTTCTACATCAAAATCCTTTTTCATAGTATTGTATATTTGAGAAGCATAAGCATTTCCTATTGCATAAGATGGGAAATACCCCACCAATCCACAATACCAGTGCACATCTTGCATTAAGCCTTCAGAGTCATTTTTAGGCTCAATTCCAAGATATTCTTTAACTTTTTCATTCCAAATTTTTGGTAAATCATCTATGGCTATATTTTCAGAAAACATCATTTTTTCTATTTCATACCTTATCATAATATGAAGTGAATATGTTAATTCATCAGACTCTACCCTAATAAGTCCTGTTTGAACAGTATTTATTTCTCTCATAAAATCTTCAAATTTTATATCCGCTAGGAAAGGATAAAAATTTTGTGCTTTTTTATATAAAGGTTTCCAAAAGTTTATATTTCTTCCAACTAAATTTTCCATAAATCTTGATTGAGATTCATGCAATCCCATTGTTCCACCTGTTCCTAACAAAGTATCAATAAGTTCATCTGCAGTTTGTTGCTCATAGATACCATGCCCTGCCTCATGAATTATAGAAAAAACTGTTGAAAAAGGTAATTGTTTTTTATTGTTTGTTGTTAATCTAACATCATTTTTATTTAAATTTAAAGTAAAAGGATGTTCACTCGTTTCAATTAGTCCTTTATCAAAATCAAAGCCAACATAGTCTGCTAAAAATTTAACAAATTTCATTTGTTTTTCTTCATCAACTTCAACATTTAATCTAGTTTTTTCTTCCAGTTGTTTTTTCTTTTCTTGAATTTTCTTTAAGAAAGGTACAATTTCTTTTTTCAATTCAGCAAAAAATTTGTCTAATTTTTCTGTATCCATTCCTTTCTCGTAATCATTCAACAATACATCATATAAATTCTTTTCATCTGTTTTTCTGTATTCAGCAAACTTTTTACTAAAATAAAATATTTTTTCAAGTCCCTCTTTTATAATAGAGAAATCTTTTTTACTCTTTGCTTCTTCCCAAATCCCTTGATTTAAGCTAGTTAATTTTGAATATTCTTCATATTCAGCAGCAGGAATTTTCTTCATTCTTTCTATTTCTTTCAATGAAATTTCTATCTCTTTTTTTTCAATATCAGATAAACTTTCTTTATTCTTATTTAAATTTTCAACAAGATTTACAAATTCTTCAGATGTAAAAAGATTATACTCTTGCATACTTAGCTCTCCACTTAACTCTGAAAGATAAGCTCTTGATTTTTTAGGAGTTTTTGTTTCTAAATCCCAGTAAACTAAAGCTAAATTAGCTCCTATTCTATTTTTCTTCTTAACTAATTCTCTAAATTCTTCTCTCATTTCTCCTCCTGGTATTAAATAAAGTCTCTTGATAGCCGTATGAGTTCTACGAACTCAATGAGCACAGGCTCTTCGAACTAAATATACGGACGTCAGAGACTGATTTTTGCTATTTAATTTTATACTTTCCTATAAAAATAAAGTCCCTTGAAATGCACAGTTATTTTTAAAAAATATCTAAGTAAGTCCATACTACTTTCAAGGGATTTTTATTTTATCTATTCAAATAATTCTTTTTATAGGTATCAAGAACTTCTAAAACAACTCCATCTCTTGCCTTATAAGTTTCTCCTCCCATAACAACAATTATAACATCTTTTCCATTTACTTTACTAGCAACACTTATATTATATTTTGCTTCCTTATGATATCCCGTTTTTATACCATAAATTCCTTCTTCTCCCAATAAGTGGTTTCTATTTCTTATCTTTATTTTTCCATTATGTATTGTTGTTGAAGTAATTCCTGCTATTTCTAAGTATTTTTTATATTTTAAAGCTTCTATTGACAATTTATAAATACCTTTTGCTGTTCCTTCATCCATTGGTTGCTTAGTCACTCTTGTAGGTAATCCTGCTGGAGTGTAGTAACTTATTTCATTTGATAAACCTAAACTATCAAGTTTTGCATTCATTTTTTTCACAAAATTACTAACACTACCTTTCCCGACATATTCGGCTATTGCATAAGTTGCATTATTTGCTGAATATATTGCCGAAGCTTTTATTAAATCTTCTAAAGTAAATACTTGCCCAGCTTTCAATGGTATTCCACTACCACCGTATCTTAAAGGATTTTTACTTATTGTTACTTCATCTGTTAGTGATATATTTCCTGCATTTATCTCATCAAATGTAACTAAAAGTGTCATAATTTTTGTTACGGAAGCAAGAGGATATTTTATATTAGCATCTTTTGAAAAAATAATATTTCCTTTTAAATCTCCTATCAATACAGACCTAAAATTATCAGGTAATTCCCATTCAACACCATTGTGATGATACTTAGTTCTTGTAACTTCTTTCTTATCTTCATTTGGATTTTCAGGTTCTTCTAAAGCTAAAGGCTCCTTTTTATATATATCTAAAGATTTTGTTTGAGCTTTTATTTCATTTTTCTTGTTAGTTTCTGTTTTTTCATTTTTTATTTTTTTAGAAACATTTTCAATTTTTGACTTAGAAAAAATAGGAAGAGCTTTTCTTACAGCTTCTTTTTTTTCTTTTTTAGTAAGTTCTTTAGTTACTATTTCTTTTACTTTTTCTAGTTTTTTTATTTCTTCAATTTTTACTTCGTTTTTTATCTCTCTATCTTCAATTATTTTCTTTACTTCTTTTATTTCAACATTCTCAAGTTTAGGTTCTTCCTTTTTAAAATTTTGATCCAAAATATTATTAGAATAATCTTCTAAAGTTGTAATTTCTTGGATTTCGTTAGAAAAAACATCTAAAGAAATAGTAGTTGATAATAACATTACCATTGATAAAACTTTAAATTTTTGATACATTTTTACTTCTCCTGTTAAAACTTAAATAAAGTCTCTTGACAGCCGTATAAGTTCTACGAGCTCAATGAACACAGGCTCTTCGAACTAATACGGACGTCAGAGACTAATAAGCATTTAATTTTATACTTTACTATAAAATAAAAAATTTACTTTTATTAAAATGACATCTTTCATTATATCACAAAATATAATTTTTTTTATTTTTTTACTTAAAAAAATCTCCTGACAGCCGTATTACTCTTCCGAGCTCATCGAAATGCTCTCCAGAGTAATACGGACGTCGGAGACTAATTTTTATATTAAATTTATACTTTCCTACAAAATAAAACAAATAAAAAAGTTGCTACAAAATTTATAGCAACTTTTCTTATTCTTTATTTATTTTGCATCTCTTTTTGAAATATAGTCTTCTATTGCCATTTTAATAGCTTCTTCTGCTAAAACAGAACAGTGCATTTTTACAGCTGGTAATCCCCCTAAAGCATCAACAACTGCTTTATTTGTTACTTTTAAAGCTTCTTCAACTGGTTTTCCAATTATCATTTCTGTTGATATAGATGAACTTGCTATTGCCGAAGCACAACCAAAAGTTCTAAATTTTACATCTGTTATAATGTCTTTATCAACTTTTATAAAGATTTCCATTATATCTCCACAAGACGGGTTTCCAACTTTTCCATATCCATCTGGATTTTCTATTACTCCAACATTTTGTGGATTCATAAAGTGTTGCATTACTTTTTCTGTATATTGCATTTATAATCATCTCCTCTAATTGTATCTTAACTATTTACTCAACTTCTATAGAATTTAACTAATTAATTTTTATTATGTTGAAAAGCATTCCATAAAGGAGAAAGTTCTCTCAATTTTGAAATTATTTCAACTAAACACTCTATTGTATAATCTATTTCTTCTTTTGTATTATATTTTCCTAATGAAAATCTTAAAGTTCCATGAGCAAATTCAGCAGGTATTCCCATTGCTATCAATACATGTGATGGTTGTAAACTGTCTGAAGAACAAGCTGACCCAGAACTTACTGCTATTCCTTTTAAACTTAAATTAAGTAGCATTGCTTCCCCTTCAAGATATTTAAAAGTAATGCTTGAAGTTCCTGGTAATCTTTTTGCATTTTTCCCATTTACAACAACTTCTGGAATTCTTTTAACTACTTCTGCTTCAAAATAATCTCTTAATTCCTCTTCTTTTTTCCATTCTTCTTCCATAGTTTCTGTTGCCATTTGTAAAGCTTTAGCCATTCCAACTATATATGGAACATTAGAAGTTCCTGGTCTTCTTTTAGATTCTTGGTTTCCACCTGTTAAAACTTTACCTAAACGAACACCATCTCTTTTATATAATACTCCTATTCCTTTTGGAGCATAAAATTTATGCCCTGAAAATGATAATAAATCTATTCCAATTTTTTCAGGATAGATAGGTAATTTCCCCATAGTTTGAACTGCATCAACATGTAATATTATTTTGTGTTCTTTTGTTATTTTTGCAATTTCTTCTATCGGTTGAAAAGTTCCAACTTCATTATTTGCATGCATAACACTAACAAGTATTGTATCTTCCCTCAATGCTTTTTTAAATTCATCTATTTTAATGACACCATTTTCATCAACAGGTATTACAGAAATTTCAAAACCGTCTTGTATTAAGTCCACAAAAGTATTTTTTACTGCTGGATGCTCAATAGAAGTTGTAATTATATGTTTCCCTCTATGTTTATATGCTCTAGTTATTCCTCTGATTGCCATATTATCAGATTCACTTCCAGATGCAGTAAAAATTATTTCACTTGGATTTGCTTTCAATATATCTGCTATTATTTTTCTTGATTCTGTTACAGCTTTTCCAGTTTCAGTTGCAAATAAATGCATGCTGAATGGGTTACCATAATATTCAGAAAAATAAGGTATCATTGCTTCAACTACTTTTTCATCAACTTTTGTTGTTGCGTTGTTATCTAAATAAACTTTCATATAAAATTCATCTCCCTAATAATTTCTATAAATATATATACCATTCTTTAGCATTTTTGTCAAGAAATAATTTAGACTTTTTTAGTTATGTTTAATAACTTTTTCCCATATTCACAATAGTCTACTATCTCACAAGCAGAACATTTTGGTCTTCTTGCAATACAAGTTGCTCTTCCATGTAAAATAATATAATGAGAAAAATCTATCCAAGATTCTCTAGGAACTATTTTCATAAGTTCACGTTCTATTTTTATAGGGTCTTCACTTTTCACAAGTCCTATTAAATTTGTAATTCTTCTAACATGCGTATCTACAGTAATTCCATCAGCTAATCCCCAAATTTCTCCTCTTACAACATTTGCTGTTTTCCTTCCAACTCCAGCAAGCTCTGTAAGTTGATCCATACCTTGTGGAATTTCTCCCTTATATTTTTCTAACAATTGTTGACTACATTTTTGAATATTCTTAGCCTTATTTCTAAAAAAACCAGTAGTTTTTATATATTCCTCTATTTTTTCTAAAGGCATATAAGCAAAATCTTCTGGTTTATTAACATATTTAAACATTTCTTCTGTAACAATATTAACTCTTTTATCTGTACATTGTGCAGAAAGAATAACAGCAACTAGAAGTTCAAAAGGAGTTTGATAGTTTAAAGCACACTTTGGTTTCCCAAACTTTTTCTCTAATTCAATTAAAATTTTTTTTACTTTTTCCTTTTTTGTCATTGTATCCTCTTAATTATATCAATTTTTATTTTTAAAATTAACGTATAGAAATAGTTAAATAAAGCCTCTTGATAGCCGTATTAGTTCTGTGAGTTCAAAGAATATAGGTTCGACTAATACGGACATCAGAGAGTACTTTCACTATTTAATTTTATAATTGCCTGTAATTTTTTCTATAACTCACTATAAATATTTAATAAAAACTTGATATTCAAGTCCATCTTTTCCAATTTCTACTTCATTTTGTAAAGTGAAACCTAAATCTATAAATATTTTTTTTGAAATAGAATTTTCTTCTAAAATATTAGCTTGTATCTTTTCTATATTTTTTTTATTATGAGTTAAAAATTCTAATATACCTAAATCTAAAATACTTTTAGAATATTTTTTACCACGAAAATTTTTATTAACATAAATACTGACAAGGGCTTTATCTTCTAAAAGTTGATAACTTGTTAAGCCAACAAATTCATCTGAATCATTTTCAAAAATATAAATTAAATATTCTTCAGAAGAAAGATGAGATCTATACCATTTATCATGATTTTTATGTACTTCTTTTTGTTTTTCTATGCTTTTAAAATACTTATTCACAAAATCTAAGTGTAAATTTTTATACACAGTCTCAATGTCTTCTTCTTTCATTTTTCTTACTTTGAATCTGATCAAAAATACCACCACTATCTCTATTTTTTCACTATATTAAAAAATTTCTTTTTCCCCATTTTTAGAAGTCCTAAAGTTTCTGAGCTTAGTAAAAACTTAACATCACTAATTTTTTCATCATTCAATGACATTCCATTTTGTTCTATAAGTCTTCTTCCTTCACTCTTAGTCTTTAATATTTTTCTTTCAACTAATATATCTAAAAGTTCTTTAGAAAAATCATCTTCTGTAATTTCTATTTTTGGAGCATTTTCTAAATTATTTCCTCCACCAAAAAGAGCTTCTGTTGCTTCTTTAGCTTTTTTAGCTTCCTCTTCTCCATGAATAATTTTTGTAATTTCATAAGCTAAAACTTTTTTAGCTTCATTTATTTCAGCATCTTTTAGTGCTCCTAATCTTCTAACTTCATCCATAGGTAAAAATGTAAGAAGAGCTAAACATTTTTCAACATCTTGATCATCTACATTTCTCCAATATTGATAAAATTCATATGGACTAGTCTTTTTAGGGTCAAGCCATAATGCACCTTTTGCTGTTTTTCCCATCTTTTTACCTTCACTATTTGTTAGTAAAGTACAAGTCATAGCATAAGCTTGTTTTCTATCTTTTCTTCTTATAAGTTCAACCCCTGCTATCATATTTGACCATTGGTCATCTCCACCAAGTTGCATAGTACAATTATATTTTCTATTTAACACATGGAAATCATAAGCTTGCATTATCATATAGTTGAACTCTAAAAATGATAATCCATTTTCCATTCTCGATTTGTAACATTCAGCTGCAAGCATTCTGTTAACAGAAAAATGCTCTCCAACATCTCTTAAAAATTCAAGATAATTTAAATTTCTCAACCAATCAGCATTATTTACAAGTATAGCTTTTCCCTCTGAAAAATCTATAAATTTTTCCATTTGTTTTTTTATACAATCAACATTGTGATCTATAGTTTCAACTGTCATCATAGTTCTCATATCTGATCTTCCACTCGGATCTCCTATCATTCCAGTTCCACCACCAGCAAGTGCTATCGGTCTATGCCCATGTTGTTGCATATGAGCCATAAACATCATAGCTATAAAATGCCCAACATGTAAACTATCAGCTGTTGGATCAAAACCTATATAAAAAGTAACTTTTTCTTTTCCTAAGATTTCTCTCATTTCCTCTTCATGAGTGAATTGTTTTAAATATCCTCTTTCCATAAGGACGTCATATACATTCGCCATTTTATCCCCCTAAAAATTTTAATTCTAGTATAATTATATAAGTAAGTTTATTATATTTCAATTTTTATTTTGTTTTTTCATCTTTTATAAAATAACAACAAAATCCTACCACTACTGATGGAACTAACCATGGTAAACCTAAATCTATAAGTGGTAATGAATTATAAATATTTGTAATCATTGCAGGCATAGTAACTCCTGTAACACTTATTCCTTCATATAACCCAATCAAACCTGTTACAAGTGTAACCCCTTTGAATACATTTGCATTTTTTATGTTGAATAGATTTATGATTATAAGTCCTATACTTATTGGATATAAAAGTACAAGTATAGGCACAGAAATTTTTATAATTTGATTAACACCTAATATTGCAAATATAAACCCAATTGCTGTTGTTATTATAACAAGTTTTTCATAAGAAATTTTTAAAAATCCACTAAAATATTCAGAAACTGTAACTATAAGTCCTATAGATGTTGTAAGACAAGCTCCAGCAACACAGATAGCTAGGATTAAATATCCAATTTTTCCTAATAAAGTTATAGATAATTTTACTAATAAATCTGTTTTTTCAGCTCCAGCAATTAACTCATATGATCCAAAAGTTGCACCTATATATGAAAGTCCTGTATAAACTATTGCAAGACCAACTGCTGCAATAAGTCCAACTTTTAGCAAAAATGAAAATTCTTGTTTTTTTGTAAGTTCTTTTCCATTGTTTACAGCATTTAAAATAACTGTTGAAAACACAATTCCTGCCAATGCGTCCATAGTTTGATATCCTTCAATAAATCCTTTTTTGAAAGGTAGTTCAAATACTTTAGTGGCAACTTCTTGATCATTAAAAAATACACCTTTTGCCAAAATTATAAATAAAACTATAAGTAATATTGGTGTTAATATTTTCCCTATTCTATCAACAACTTTTGATGATTTTAACGAGAACATCAATGCTAATAAGAAATATATTATCAAATAAACATATTTCATTGTTTGTGAAGTAAATCCTGCATGGAAGAAAGTTACTTCATACGCTGTTGCACCTGTTCTTGGTAGTGCTAATAATGGGCCTATTGATAAAATTAAAGCTATACCATACACTCTTGCAAATAAAGGACTAACCTTATTTGAAAAATCATCTAATTTTTTCCCAGCATTAGCTGAAGCAATTATGGCAATCAATGGGAATCCAACTGCTGTTAAAATAAAAGCAAAAACTGCTATTCCCCAGTTGTTACCTAAATCATATCCTAGCATAGGTGGAAATATTAAATTCCCTGCCCCAAATAACATTGCAAACAAAGCAAACCCAGATGTTATTACATCCATTATACTATACATTTTTTCTCCTTCCATTCTATTCATTTAAGTCTATTTCTTAAAAAATTCTTTCCATTCTTCTTCTTTAAATCCTATTAAAACTCCATTTTTACTAATAACCAAAGGTCTTTTTACTAATTTACCATCTGTTGCCAGGAGCTTTATTTGTTCATCTTCTGACATATTTGGAAGTTTATCTTTTAATCCCATTTCTCTATACAGTATTCCACTTGTATTAAAAAATTTTTTTAATTCTTTTCCACTGTTTTGATAAAATTCTTTAAGCTCACTTTCATTTGGATTAAGTTTCACTATATCTCTTTCATTAAACTTAATATTATTTGTTTCTAGCCATTTTTTAGCTTTTTGACAAGTTGAGCATCTTGGATAACATAAAAACTTTACTTCTCCCATTTCTTTTAGCACTTCCTTTTTATCTTCTATTTTAGTTTTTACTTTTTTTCTATTTTCTCCTTCAAAGTCTAAAAATAATACTACTGGGCAATGGTCTGAACCTTCTGTTTGAGCATGTATTTCAGCATCTTTTAAATTCTTTTCAAGCCCAGAAGATACAACAAAATAATCTATTCTCCACCCTGTGTTGTTTTTTCTAGCATTAGCTCTATAAGACCACCACGAATAAGCATGTTCTAAGTTTGGATAAAAATATCTAAATGTATCTACAAAACCACTATCTAGCAACTTTGAGAATTTTTCTCTTTCTTCATCTGTAAAACCTGGATTTCTTCTATTTGTTTTTGGATTTTTTAAGTCTATCTCTTTGTGAGCAACATTCAAATCTCCACAAACAACAACAGGCTTAAATTCTTCCAATTTTTTTAAATATTTTCTAAACTCATCTTCCCAAACCATTCTATAATCTAATCTTAAAAGTTCATCTTTTGAATTTGGTGTATATACTGTTATCATATAAAACTTTTCAAATTCAAGAGTGATTACTCTACCTTCTTTATCGTGCTCTTCTATTCCAATTCCATAAGCTACAGATAATGGTTTTTCTTTCGTAAAAATTGCTGTCCCTGAGTAACCCTTTTTTTCTGCATAATTCCAGTATTGATAATAGCCTGGCAGTTCTAAATTTAGTTGTCCTTCACTTAACTTAGTCTCTTGCAAGCAAAAAATATCTGCATCTTGTTCATTAAAGTAATCTAAAAAACCTTTTTTTATTGCTGCTCTAATTCCATTTACATTCCACGATATTAATTTCATATTTATCCCTCTCTTTAAATCTCCATCAAATATTTCACAGCTAAAATATAGCCATATTTTCCTAAACCTGTTATTTGTCCAATACAAGCTGGTGAAGTAATACAAACTTTTCTAAAATCTTCTCTTGCATGTATATTAGAAATGTGTACTTCCACAGTAGGTATACTTACAGCTTTTATAGCATCATGTATAGCAACAGATGTATGTGTGTAAGCCCCTGGATTGATAATTATCCCATCATATTTTTCATTATATGCTTTTTGAATACAGTCTACAATTTCTCCTTCTATATTACTTTGAAAAAAAGTAAAATCTATATTTTTATTTTTAAACTCTGAATTTTTTTTAATATATTCACACAGTTCTTCATAAGTAAAAGAGCCATATATATTTTTTTCTCTCACTCCAAGCATATTTAAATTAGCTCCATTAATTACCATTATTTTCATTTTTTTCTCCCATTTCTATGATAATTTCTTCTCTAATTTTATTTTTCATCATTTCTGAAATTTCTTTCTCAAACAATATTTCATCTGTTTTTATAGCCTGTTCTATAAGCATATCCATTCCATTAATAGCAACAAGTCCATTTTCTTTAGCAAGTTTTAAAAATTTTGTTTCAATAGGATTATATATTAAATCTATTGCAACCTTAAATTTCTTGATAACATTTTCATCTGCAATACTTTCATATATATTAGGGTACATTCCAACAGGAGTTGTATTTATTATTATATCTCCCTCAGAAATTTTAGAAAAATCTACTTTGCTATCTTTATCTTTTCTAAAGCAAAAAATAATTTCTCCAGCTCTCATATCTTTCAAAACTTTACTTACACTTGCACTAGCTCCACCTCTCCCGATGACTGCTACTTTTTTATTTTTTACATCTATATTATTTAAAATAAGAGTTTGCATAAAACCATAATAGTCTGTATTAGCACCAAAATATTTATTATCTTTTATATACAATAAATTAATTGCTCTTATTTCTTTTGCCTCATTACTTAAACTATTCAACTTATCTATAAAAATTTTCTTATAAGGTATTGTAATATTAACTCCCTTAATATTATTAGCTTGCATATATTCTTTAAAATTAATAATATCTTCTTTAGAAACTTCATATAAAACATATTCTGCTTGTATATTTAAATTTTTTAAAATTATTTTATGTAGGATTGGAGAAAGAGAGTGAGACAATTTTTCTCCCAACAGACCAATCTTAATCACTTTTTTGAACCTCCTTGCTAATATCCATAAGCGTTCTCAAAAATTTTTCCACATATTTTTTCTGATTATCATCTATATTCTTAAGAGACATACCTATAATCTCTTCTTCTCTCTTTGGGTCATAGATTTTCATATTATTTTCTTTTTTTAATTCACCAATTTCTTTTGATATATCTAGTCTTTTTAAAAATAAAGCTATAAGCTCATCATCAATATCATCTATCTTTTTTCTCAAGAGATTTAATTTTATCATAAAATATCTCCATTTCTATTTGGAATTTCTACTGAAATTTTAAGGGGTAATTTTTGATTTAACTTTATCATCAAGTATCTCCTTTTCTATCTCCTGTAGTTTTCCTATCATCTCTGTATCTTTAAATTTAAGAAGAATTTTAGCATCTTTACTATAAGATGTTATTATCCCACTTGTATAGTCATATGTATATATTAAATTTTCATCTTCATCAAAATATTGCCAAATATCTATCATTTCATTATTATTTATTCTACCAACACTGAGTTTTTTACCTTCTTCATCATAATTTATAACATAACCCAATTCTGTCTTAGAAATCGGTTCATAGAAAATTTCTGTTTTTAGTTTACCACTTTCATAAAAATATTGCCATCTACCATACTTTTTATTAGAGATATAAAATTCTTTAGATTTTAATTTCCCGTTATCATAGTATTTTTCTTTAACTCCATTTAAGTTATTTTGATTTAAAACTTTATAATCTTCTTTATTATTAAAAAAATATTTTAAAAACTTTTCACTTGAAAATAAATTTAAACTTAATATCATCATCAAAAGAATAATAATTTTTTTCATTTTTATTCTCCTTTCAGTATAATGTGATTTTTTTATTCTATCATTTTTTTATAATAATTGTAACTAAAAAAATAAAGATTTCAAATAAAGTTTCTAAATACTAACATCATTTTTTCTATATGAACTGTCTTTATCCTACAAACTTTTTATCTCTTTTATAAAAATATTATTGAAAAATAAAAAAATTTTTCTTAAAAACCGAACAATTAAATTTTTAAATTGTTATCTATAGTTTTATCCTTTCTTTATGCTAAAATTCACCCATAAATAAAAAATCTTGGGAGGGAATTATGAAAAAAATACTAACTATATTAGGACTATGCTTAGGACTTACAACAATAGCTATTGCTGAAGAAAAAGAAAAGGAAATAAAAATAGGAATTACACAAATTGTTGAGCATCCATCTTTAGATGCTGCAAGAAAAGGAATTGAGAAGGCTTTAAAAGACAAGGTTTCAAATAAAAAAATTAAAATAGATTATCAAACAGCTCAAGGGGATTTTGGAACTGCTCAACTAATAACAAAATCATTTGTTTCATCTAAAAAAGATATAATAGTTGCAATATCAACACCGAGTGCTCAAGCTGCTTTAAATGCAACTAAAAATATTCCAATCATTTATACTGCTGTAACTGATGGAGCAAGTGCAGGACTTAAAGGAGCAAATATAACAGGTACTTCTGATATGTCCCCACTAGACAAAGAAATTTCCCTTATAAAAGATATGCTTCCAAAAGCTAAAAAGGTTGGTTTCATATATAATACAAGTGAACAAAATTCTGTAATATTGTTAAAAAAATTTAAAAACCTTGCTAAATCTAAAAATCTTGTCGTTGTTGAAAAAGGTGTAAGTTCAGTAAATGATATAAATTTAGCACTAGATACTCTACTAAATCAAATAGATGTATTATTCATTCCAACAGATAATTTAGTATATTCTTCAGCAAGTTTAGTTTTACAAAAAGCTAATAGAAAAAATGTTCCTATTATAGCTTCAACAAAAGATATTGTTGAAAAGGGTGCTTTAGCAACTGAAAGCATAGACTATGAAAAATTAGGTTATCAAACTGGAGAAGTTATTATAAAAATTATGAATGGTAAAAATCCTAAAGATATCCCTGTTGAAACTTTGAAAGAAACTAACTTGATTATAAACAAAAAAATGGCAAAAAAATATAATGTAAACATTGACGATATAAAATATAAAAAAGCAGAAAAAATTTAAAAAGATAAAAAGGAGTTTTAAAATGTTTCAAGCAACAATAGAACAAAGCTTAATTTTTGCAATTATGGTTTTGGGTGTATATATATCTTTCAAAATATTAAATTTTCCCGATATGACTGTTGATGGAAGTTTTCCATTAGGTGCAGCTATTTCAGCAAAACTTTTAACTTTAGGAGTTAATCCTTATTTAACTTTATTTGTTGCTCTTATTTGTGGAGCTCTTGCTGGAGGAATTACAGGTCTTATACATGTAAAATTAAAAGTTCAAGATTTACTTGCTGGAATTTTAACTATGACTGCTCTATACAGTATTAATCTAAGAATTATGGGAAAATCTAATATTCCTTTATTTGAAGAAGAAAATATATTTAACACAGACTATTCTATAATTATAACAATAATAATTTTAATTTTAATAAGTAAATTATTTTTAGATTATTTATTGAAAACAAAGTTTGGCTTTGCATTAAAGGCTTTAGGAGATAATGAAAATCTTGTAGTTTCTTTAGGTTTAAACGAAAAAAAATATAAGGTATACGGTCTTATTATAGCAAATGCTTTTGTTGCTTTTTCTGGTGCTATACTTGCTCAATATCAAGGATTTGCTGATATAGGTATGGGAACAGGAACTATAGTTATAGGTCTTGCCTCTATAATTATTGGAGATACAATTTTTGGAAAGACTAGAAAAATCAGTGGGACTTCTGTAGTAATAATAGGTTCTGTTCTTTATAGAGCTGTTCTTGCTCTAACTTTATCTTTGGGAATGGATGCAAGTGATTTAAAACTAATTACAACAATTATAGTCTTAATAATCCTATGGTTACAAAAGTTAAAAAATAAAAGGAGATGATAAGAAATGATGACACTTTCTAATATAAATAAAACTTTTTATTCTGCATCAGGAGAAGAAAAAGCAATATTCACAGACTTAAATCTTAAAGTAGCTAAAGGAGAATTTATCTCTGTTATTGGAAGTAATGGAGCAGGTAAGTCTACTCTTCTTAACCTTATTAGCGGAAACATTGACTTAGATAATGGTACTATTGAAATAGAAGGAGAAAATATAACAAATTTAGCAAAACACAAAAGAAGTAAAATTATTTCTAAGGTTTATCAAAATCCATCTATGGGAACTGCTCCATCTATGACTATTTTTGAAAATTTATCTATGGCAGACAACAAAGGAAAAATATTTGGATGGTCTCTAGGTTTAAATCAATCCAAAAGAGAATATTACAAAAATTTATTAAAAGAATTAGATTTGGGACTTGAAAATTTAATGGAAACAGAAGTTCAATATCTATCTGGAGGTCAAAGACAATGTCTTGCTTTAATTATGGCAACTTTAAATCAACCAAAAATATTGCTTTTAGATGAACATACAGCCGCTCTTGACCCTAAAACATCTCAAATTATTATGGATAAAACCAAAGATATAATAACAAAGTATGAAATTCCTACACTTATGATTACACATAATTTACAAGATGCTATAAAATATGGGAATAGATTAATTATGCTTCACAACGGAAAAATTATTTTAGATATTAGTGGAGATGAAAAAAAAGAGCTTACTCAAGAAAAATTAATGGATGTATTTAAAAAGATTTCTACTTATTCAGATGTGTTTTAACAATGAATTATATAAGTATTTAAAGATTTTTATATGGCTGGGGTGGCTGGATTCGAACCAACGCATAACGGAGTCAAAGTCCGTTGCCTTACCGCTTGGCGACACCCCAAAAAAAATGGTCGGAATAGCAAGATTCGAACTTGCGGCCCCCTGCTCCCAAGGCAGGTGCGCTACCGGACTGCGCTATATTCCGTCCTAAATGACTTTATAAGTTTAGCATATATATTTTTCTCTGTCAAGAAATTATTTCTTATCTAAACTAATATTTTTTATAAAAATTTAAATCAAATTAATAGTAAAATTATTTTACCTTATTTAAAATAATTGTTGACAAAAACAAAAAAGAATATTATATTTATAACTAAGAATAAATATAAATCTTCAGGGCAGGGTGAGATTCCCGACCGGTGGTATAGTCCACGAAAGCATAGCTTTGATTTGGTGAAATTCCAAAACCGACAGTAAAGTCTGGATGAAAGAAGATATAGTCTATTTAAATTTATAGTTTAAAAGATTAAATTGATTTCTAAGTAACCAATAAATACCTGAATTTTATTCAGGTATTTTTTATTCTATAGGAAAGCATAAAATTAAATAGCAAAAATTAGTCTCTTGACGTCCATGAGTTCTACGAGCTCAATGAACACAGGCTCTTCGAACTAATACGGATGTCAGAGACTTTATTTACTAAAGTAGATATACAAATTTAATAAGTAATAAAATTTTTATAAAAATTATGGAGGTAACAATGAAAGTTTTTGAAGGAAAGTTTAATGGTCAAGGAATAAAAATAGCTATAGTAGCTGCTAGATTTAATGAATTTATCACATCTAAGTTAATAGGTGGTGCAGAAGACATTCTAAGAAGACATGAAGTTCAAGATGATGATATCAATTTATTCTGGGTTCCTGGAGCATTTGAAATACCTTTAGTTGCAAAAAAATTAGCTCAATCTAAAAAATATGATGCTGTTATAACATTAGGAGCTGTTATTAAAGGTTCTACACCTCATTTTGATTATGTATGTGCTGAAGTTTCAAAAGGAGTTGCTCATGTTAGCTTAGATAGTGAAGTTCCTGTAATATTTGGAGTTTTAACAACTAACTCAATAGAAGAAGCTATCGAAAGAGCTGGAACAAAAGCAGGAAATAAAGGAGCAGATGCAGCTATGACTGCCATTGAAATGATCAATTTAATAAAAGGTATCTAGTATGAAAAAAGATGAAGAATATATGAAAGAAGCTATAAAACTAGCTCAACAAGGATTTGGAAAAGTAAATCCAAATCCTTTAGTTGGGGCTATTGTTGTTAAAGATGATAAAATTATTGGTAGAGGTTGGCACAAGAACTTTGGTGGTGCTCATGCAGAAGTTTGGGCTTTAGATGAAGCTGAAGAAAATGCAAAAGGAGCAACTATATATGTAACTTTAGAACCTTGTTCACACCATGGAAAAACTCCACCTTGTGCTGAAAAAATAGTAAAATCAGGAATAAAAAGATGTATTATAGCTTGTGTGGATCCAAATCCACTAGTTGCTGGAAAAGGTATAGATATATTAAAAAATGCTGGAATTGAAGTTGAAGTTGGAATTTTAGAAAAAGAGGCAAAAGAAATAAATAAAATATTTTTTAAATATATAACAAAAAAAGAGCCTTATTTATTTTTAAAATGTGGAATAACCTTAGATGGAAAATTAGCAACAAGAAGTGGAAAATCAAAATGGATAACTAATGATTTAGCAAGAGAAAGAGTTCAGTATTTAAGAACTAAATATATGGGAATTATGGTAGGTATAAATACTATCCTAGCAGATAATCCTAGTCTTGATTCAAGAATGGAAAATGCAAGAAATCCTTATAGAATTGTAGTTGATCCTAAGTTAGAAACACCAATTGATGCTAAATTTTTGCATTTTGATGATAAAAAAGCAATAATAGTAACTTCTACTAAAAATAAGACAGCTGAAAAAATAAAAGTTTTAAAGGAAATAGGGACTAATTTTATTTTTCTTGACGGAGAAATGTTTGAAATGAAAACTATACTTAAAGAAATTGGAAAACTAGGAGTTGATTCTATTCTATTAGAAGGTGGTGGTGGATTAATTTCATCAGCTTTTAAAGAAAATATAATAGATGGTGGCGAAATCTTTATTGCTCCTAAAATCATCGGAGATAATTCAGCTATATCATTTCTAAATGGTTTTAATTTTGATAGTATTGATGAGGTCTTTAAGTTGCCTAATCCTAAATTTAATATCTACGGAGATAACATATCAGTAGAATTTGAAATGATATAAAGATATTTTCTAAAAGAGAGGTTAAATTATTATGTTTACAGGTTTAGTTGAAGAAAAAGGAAGAGTTATTTCTATCAATAATGGAGATAAATCAATAAAATTAAAAATAAAAGCTAGCAAAGTTTTAGAAAATGTAAAATTAGGAGATAGTATTGCAACAAATGGAGTTTGTCTGACTGTAACAGAATTTTCAAAAGATTATTTTTTAGCAGACTGTATGTTTGAAACAATAATGAGATCTAATTTAAAAAGGCTAAAAGCTGGAGATGAAGTAAATTTAGAGAAATCTATTACTTTAGCAACTCCCCTAGGTGGACATTTAGTTACTGGAGATGTTGACTGTGAAGGAGAAATTATTTCTATAACACAAGAGGGAATAGCAAAGGTCTATGAAATAAAAATCAGTAGAAAATATATGAGATACATCGTTGAAAAAGGTAGAGCAACAATAGATGGGGCAAGCCTTACAGTTGTTGCACTAACTGATGATAGTTTTTCTATTTCTTTAATACCACATTCACAAGAAAAAATCATTCTAGGAAACAAAAAAATAGGCGATATTGTGAATGTTGAAACAGACTTAATAGGAAAATATATAGAAAAATTTTTATATTTTGATAAACTTGAAGAAAAAGAAGAAAAGAAAAATACAATTACAAGAGAATTTTTATTAAAAAATGGGTTCTAGGAGGAAAAATGATTTACAAGATAGAAGATGTTTTTGAGGATATAAAAAATGGTATTCCTTTAATAATAGTAGATGATGAAAATAGAGAAAATGAAGGGGATATTTTTGTTGCAGCAGAAAAAGCAACTTATGAAAGTATTAATTTTATGGCAACACATGCAAGAGGTCTAACTTGTGTTCCTATGTCAAAAGAATATGCTCAAAGATTACATTTAGATCCAATGACAGCAAATAATACTGATGCAAAATGCACAGCTTTTACTGTTTCCGTTGATGCAAAAGAGGGGACAACTACTGGTATTTCTATAGCTGATAGATTAACAACTATTAAAAAATTAGCAGATATAAATTCTATAGATACAGATTTCACTAGACCAGGGCACATATTTCCACTTGTTGCAAAAGATAGAGGAGTTCTTGAAAGAGAAGGTCATACAGAAGCTACTGTTGATTTATGTAAAATCTGTGGTTTAGCTCCTGCTGCTGTTATTTGTGAAATTTTAAAGGACGATGGTACTATGGCAAGAATGGACGATTTAGAAATTTTTGCTAAAAAACATAATTTAAAAATAATTACAATAGAAGACCTAATAAAATACAGAAAAAAATATGAAGAACTTATGAGCATAGAAGTTGTTGCAAATATGCCAACTGATAGTGGGACTTTTAAAATTGTTGGATTTAACAATTTAATAGATGATAAAGAACATATTGCTTTAGTTAAAGGAGATGTCAATGGCAAAGAAAATGTAACTGTCAGAATACACTCAGAATGTTTTACTGGGGACATTTTAGGTTCTTTAAGATGTGACTGTGGTTCTCAATTAAAAACTGCTATGAGAAGAATAGAAAAAATTGGAGAAGGTGTAGTTTTATATTTAAGACAAGAAGGAAGAGGTATAGGACTTTTAAACAAATTAAAAGCATACAATCTTCAAGAACAAGGTGTTGACACCTTAGATGCAAACTTACAACTTGGTTTTGGTGCAGATATGAGAGATTATGCTGTTGCTGCTCAAATGCTTAAAGCTTTAGGTGTAAAATCTGTAAAACTATTAACTAATAATCCATTAAAAATAAATGGATTAAGTGAATATGGAATGCCAGTTGTAGAAAGAGAAGAAATTGAGATTGAACACAATCATGTGAATGAACATTATTTAAAAACTAAAAAAGATAGAATGGGACATTTATTAAACATAAAATAAACTTTAATTTTACAATAGAAAGGTGATAAAATGAATTTTAAAAATTTACCTATTACACCTATACTTTCTGTTGAAAAGACAAAACAACAGGAAATATTACTAGAACACAATAAATTATTACGAAATCTTTTAGGAGAAACTATATTAACATATGGTGGATTACCTATATATAAAGCAGTAGAAAAACTTAAAAATGTCTCTGCTGAATATTACAAAAACAAAGTTCCTGCTAACTATGATAACTTATCTAGCTTTTGCTCTGAACTTAATAATAAGGAATTATTAAAAGTTACTAGAAGTTTTACATTTTATTCTGTATTAGCAAATATTGCAGAAGATGTATATCAAATGCATCAGCAAAGAAGTGCTAAAATTTCAAATAATTTACAACTAGGAACTTTAGAAAGATCTATAAAAAATTTAAAAGATAAAGGATTTAATGAGGAAAAAATACTTAAAGCAATGAAAAAGGTTTCTATTGTTCCAGTTTTAACAGCTCATCCAACTCAAGTTCAAAGAAAGAGTATATTGGATATGATTAAAAAATTGACCGATACATTAGATAAATATGAAGATGTTAAGAATTTAAAAATATCGGAAGATGAATGGATAGATGAATTAAATAGGGGAATACAAATTTTATGGCAAACTTCTATGCTTAGAACAAGTAAACTTACCGTTGCTGATGAAGTAAATAATGCACTTAGCTATTACAGTACAACCTTTTTTCAAGAAATTCCTAAATTAATGAACAAATTTCAAGAAATTTCTGAAACAATAGCTAATAAAACTGCATTTAATAGCTATAGAAACCTACTTCCTTTAACAATGGGAATGTGGATAGGTGGAGATAGAGATGGAAATCCTTTTGTTACTTCTGAGACTTTAGAGCTATCAGCTCAAGCTCAAGCAACAAAACTATTTCAATTTTATTTTGAAGAAATTGAAAAAGTTTATCGTGAATTGTCTATGTCTATAACAATGGTCAGAGTGAATGATGACCTTAAAAAACTTTCTGAAGATTCTGGAGAAGTTTCTCCACATAGGGTTAATGAACCTTATCGTAGAGCTTTAACTGCTATAAATGATAGACTCTTATCTACTGCTTATACTATATGTACTGACACTGATTATTTCCCTCCAAGAAGAAAAAATGTTGTTGGGAAACCATATAAGAAAGCCGAAGAATTTCAAAAAGATTTAGAAATTGTTGCACAATCGTTAATTGATAACAATGCAAAATTTTTAACAAAAGGTCTTTTAAATAACTTAATTAGTGCTATAAAAATATTCGGATTTCATCTAGCTACAATAGATTTGAGACAAGATTCTAGTGTACACGAAGTTTGTGTTGCAGAATTATTGAAAAATGCAAATATTTTAGATGATTATTTAGCTTTATCTGAAGATGAACGTTGTGAAATTTTATTAAAAGAATTAGAACAAGATCCAAGAATTTTAAGTGATCCTACAATTCCACAAAGTGAATTGCTTTCTGGAGAGCTAGAAATATTTAGAAAAGTTAAATCTTTAAGGGATAGATTTGGGGAAAAAATTATAGAAAAAAATTTAATTTCTCATGCAACAAGTCTTTCAGATATGCTAGAAGTAGCTATCTTACTTAAAGAAGCTAATCTTGCCAAAGGAACTAAAAATAATGAATTTTGTGAATTACAAATTGTTCCTTTATTTGAAACTATAGAAGATTTAGAGGTTGCTCCCCAAACTCTAAGAAATTGGTTTTCTCTTCCTTTAGTGGAAAAGTGGATGAACAAAAAAGAGAGAAAACAAGAAGTAATGTTAGGATATTCTGACAGTAATAAAGATGGTGGATATTTAACATCAAACTGGGCTCTATATGTTGCTCAAAAAAG
This sequence comes from Fusobacterium massiliense, assembly GCF_900095705.1. Lineage (NCBI taxonomy): Bacteria > Fusobacteriati > Fusobacteriota > Fusobacteriia > Fusobacteriales > Fusobacteriaceae > Fusobacterium > Fusobacterium massiliense. Next base: position 215,046 of record NZ_LT608326.1, read on the forward strand.
TCTTACTGCTGTAGGACAAGAGTTTAATATTCAAGTTTCTTTTTTCCATGGAAGAGGTGGAACTGTTGGAAGGGGTGGAGGCCCAAGTTATGAAGCAATACTTGCACAACCTGAAGGAAGTACAGCAGGTACTATTCGTTTAACTGAACAAGGTGAAGTCATTGGAGCAAAATACGGAAATTCTGAATTAGGATTTAAAAATTTAGAAGCCTTAGTTTCTGCTGCTTTAGAGTCTAGTTCATTGTCAATAGAAGATGCAAACTGGGACGAGTATGAAAAAATAATAGCTGAGATTTCGGATCTAAGCTATGGTATTTATAGAGATTTGGTTTATAATACAGAAGGTTTTACTGAATTCTTTTTTGAAATTACCCCTATAAATGCAATAGCAGGTCTAAATATTGGTTCAAGACCATCTTCAAGAAAGAAAAATCATTCATTAGAAAGTCTTAGAGCTATTCCATGGGTATTTTCTTGGTCTCAAACTCGTATTATGCTTCCAGGTTGGTATGGTGTAGGTTCTTCATTTGAAAAGTGGATAGAAAAAAATGATAAAAATCTTGAAACACTACAAAAGATGTACAAAGAATGGCCATTCTTTAAAGCTGTAATTTCAAATGTAGACATGATTCTATCTAAAACTGATCTAGGAATAGCATACGAATATATAAAGCTAGCTTCTAATCAAAAAATTGCGAAAAATATATTCTCTTCTATTGTTAAAGAATGGGAATTAACTTTAGATATATTGAAAAAAATTACAGGTAATGAAGTTCTTCTTAAAGATAACCCGGAATTAGCAAGCAGTTTAAACAATAGATTAGCATATTTTAGCTCTATGAATTATTTACAAATTGAATTACTAAAAAGAAAAAGAAATGGAGATGCCTCAGAAGACTTACAAAAAGCTCTACATATTTCAATAAATGGTCTGGCAACTGGTCTTCGTAATAGTGGCTAATAGAAATAGTATTAATTTATAAAAATATAATTAAATAAAGTCTCTTGACAGCCGTATGAGTTCTACGAGCTCAATAAACACAGGCTCTTCGAACTAATACGGACGTCGAGACTAATTTTGCTATTTTTAAATTTATACTTTCCTTATAAATAAAAAGAACAAGTCAAGATTCTTTGAGGAAAATTGACTTGTTTTTAAATATATTAGAACTGTAGAAAAGATCTGTAAATTATTAAAAAGTTTTTTATATATTTTTGTATAAAAAAGTTAAAAATTCGATTTCTTTGGGAATAGTAGCTCTATCTAAAAACTGTTTTATTTCATCTTTAAATTCACTAATTTTTTCTAAAAATATAGCTTTCTTTTCTTCTTCTTCTGCTTTTTTTCCGAATAATATAAAAGGTACTCCTGGAAAAGTGAGAGAATTTATAATAGGTTCTATAACAGCTGCTATTTTTCCTAGTAGTGTACGTTTTTCAAATTCATGCAAAAGAGGAAAAAAGTCTGGATAGCTATCTTTACTACTATTTATTATTTTTTTTAGTTTATAATAATCCTCTTTTTTTAAAAAGATACAAATTTTTTTTATTAACTCAATTAATTTTTCATTCATATTACCCTCCTATTTATTTTTTAATAATAACAATTCTAATAAAAATGAAATTATTCTCTCTTTTTCTGAAATTATACTGACTTCTACTGTCATCCCTTTTTTAAGGGCAGATATATTATTAATATTATTACTTTGAATACTTCCTATTATTAAATAAAACTTTTTACCATTTATATCAATAGAATCATTTGAAATTTTTAGAACATTTCCATAAAATTTAATTTTTTTATATGCAAAATCATTTCCTATTAGCTTATATTTTATTTTCATTGTCTTTTTTATTTTTAAAATATCTTTTTTACTTATCAAAAATTCAATATAATAATTTTTGCTATCAGGAATAATTGTTCCAATTTGAGTTCCTATGAATAAAAAAAACTGTCCCTTAATTCATAAAATTCTTAGGCACAGTTTACAAAATATTATTAACTTACATAAATTTATAATGGCGGGAGTGACGAGGCTCGAACTCGCGACCTCCTGCGTGACAGGCAGGCGCTCTAACCAACTGAGCTACACCCCCAGTTATAAAAATGGTGGTCACAATAGGACTTGAACCTATGACCCCCTGCTTGTAAGGCAGGTGCTCTCCCAACTGAGCTATGCGACCATCAATGGTGCCCAGAGGCGGAATCGAACCACCGACACGGGGATTTTCAGTCCCCTGCTCTACCGACTGAGCTATCTGGGCTTTTAAATTATGGCGGAAGGCTAGAGACTCGAACTCTAAAGTCTTACGACGCCGGTTTTCAAGACCGGTTCCTTACCAATTAGGATAGCCTTCCATGGTACCCCGTAGGGGAATCGAACCCCTGTTTCCAGAGTGAAAATCTGATGTCCTAACCACTGAACGAACGGGGCATCCTAACATAAAAAAATGGTGGATCCAGCTGGACTCGAACCAGCGACCACTCGGTTATGAGCCGAGTGCTCTGACCAAACTGAGCTATGGATCCATCTATATGGCGTATCTGAAGGGATTCGAACCCCTGACCCACGCCTTAGAAGGGCGTTGCTCTATCCAGCTGAGCTACAGATACATATTATATGGTGCGTCATACAAGATTTGAACTTGTGACAACACGATTAAAAGTCGTGTGCTCTACCAACTGAGCTAATGACGCATAAAATTAATGGAGCGGGAAACGAGGTTCGAACTCGCGACATTCAGCTTGGAAGGCTGACGCTCTACCAACTGAGCTATTCCCGCATAAATTCTAACTATTTAATTTTGGTGGCGGGGGTAAGATTTGAACTTACGACCTTCGGGTTATGAGCCCGACGAGCTGCCAGACTGCTCTACCCCGCGACATAAAAAATGGTGCCTAGAGCCGGAATCGAACCGGCACGGTACTAAGTACCACAGGATTTTAAGTCCTGTGCGTCTACCTATTCCGCCATCCAGGCATTTTTTACTGCTCTAAGTTCCCCTTGAGACATTAGTAATGATACCATAATTCTTATAATATGTCAAACTTTTTTTAATTTTTTTTAAATTTTTTTTGTTATTTTTATTTTTTTAATATTTTCAATATATTTTATAAAATCAGAAGGGGCTAAAATATAACTTTCTTTTTGCTTTTTTGCAAATTTTTTAAAAACATTCTCTAAAATGCTCGCCTCAGAGCGAGAATTACATATAAAAACTCTCTCTATTTTTGTAACTTTATGAGACTTTGTATATTTAGCTCCTTTCAATTCTATATGTTCTTTATATCTTTTTTCATAATCCTTGGCTATTCCAGTATAAATGCTACGATCACTACATCTCAACATATATAAATAATAAATTTCCATTTTTCTCCTATTATGTATATTTATTTTTATATTTTTATATTTTTATATTTTCAAATCTCCACTTTTTATATAATTTTTTTTCTTTAAAGCTTTATAAATTATAAAATTTAAAATAATCGGCAATATAAAATGCAAAATTATCATAGTTGGCAAATAAGATAAGCCATTTACAGAAAAAGTAGCTATCTGACCAACTAAACCACTTGTTCCCATACCAGAAGCTATACTATTTGAAGATAATTTGAAAATTGTGGTTGAAAACACACCTAAAATAGCACTTGAAACTATCGGTGGTATCCATATTATCGGATTTTTTATTATATTAGGCATTTGAATCATAGAAGTTCCAAAACCTATAGAAAGCACTGTACCCCAGTCATTATCTTCACATGACATAACGGCAAATCCTATCATTTGGCAACAACACCCTGTCAAAGAAGCTCCAGCTGCAAGTCCACTTAAACCTAGTGAAATCCCTATTGCTGCCGAACTAATTGGTAAAGTTAAGATTATTCCCATTATTACTGAAATTGTTAATCCCATAAAAACAGGTCTTAGTTCAGTAGTTTTGTTTACTAGCAATCCTATTTCATAAATAATTTCTGATATATATGGAGAAAATATCTTTGCAATCAAACAACCAACTAAAATTGTTACTAAAGGTAGCAGTATTAAATCAAATTTTGTTTTTTTGGAGAACATCTTTGCTACTAATATTCCAACTAGAACTGAAACTCCTGCTCCAATAGGTTCCCCTAATTTTATAAAAACTTGATTATCTAAATATACTAAACTTCCTGCTCCATACATTCCAACTATAAGAGATGAAATAATTATTAAAATAGGAAAACCTAATGTATAAGATATTCCAACACCAATAGCTCCTCCCATTAACAACTGAGATATAGAACCTATATAAACTAAGAAATCCAGGTTTAGTAATAATCCTAGCTGCTTTAATATAAGCCCAACTATAAGAGATGAAAACAAGCCTAAAGCCATTCCATTTAAACTTTTTATAACAAAATCTTTCATTTTTTCTCCTTTCTCAACTCTTAAGAAATTTTATTTTGTATATCATACTTCATTTAATTTATTTTTTCAAGTAATAAATAGAATAATAAGGGCTCTTGATAATCATATGAATCCTAAGGCTAATTGAGTACAATCTTTTTTAAACTGATTTTCATTATTTATTTTTATACTTTCCTATAAAGTAAAAAAGTCTCTGACGTCCTTTAGTTCAAAGAGCCTGTGTTCATTGAGCTCGTAGAACTCATACGACTGTCAAGAGACTAATTTTCATTTTTAATTTTATACTTTCCTTATAAAGAAGATTTTAAAAAAACTGTATCCTCATTTTTTGAATTTGGATACAGTTTTACTTCAATCTAAATATTCTATTTTATTTCTTCTTCTAATGCTTTTGATAAACCTTTTTGAACTTCTTCATTTTGTTCAGGCACACACAATCCGTCTCCTAAAACACTACAATAAGTTGCTTCTTGTTTCTTAGCTTCTTCTTTTGTTACTGTTTTAACTTCAGTTTCACTAGCTGAAGTTGCTGCTGGACTTGCTCCAGGTTCTGGTATTATTTTTCCAGTTTTTATTTCTTCGTAGTATTTTAATAGTTCATCTTTTTGAGCTGTTTTTGCTAAATTTTCAAGTTTTTCATAAGCTTCTTTATCTCCTGAATCAAAAGCTGCTTTAAATTTAGTTAACATTCTTTTATTCTTTTCTATGAATTCTGCACTTGCTGTTATTGGTTCTCCAGTTTGAGCAGGTGCTGCTGGACTTGCTCCAGGTTCTGGTATTATTTTTCCAGTTTTTATTTCTTCATAGTATTTTAACAGTTCATCTTTTTGAGCTGTTTTTGCTAAATTTTCAAGTTTTTCATAAGCTTCTTTATCTCCTGAATCAAAAGCTGCTTTAAATTTAGTTAACATTCTTTTATTCTTTTCTATGAATTCTGCACTTGCTGTTATTGGTTCTCCAGTTTGAGCAGATACTGCTGGACTTGCTCCAGGTTCTGGTATTATTTTTCCAGTTTTTATTTCTTCATAGTATTTTAACAATTCATCTTTGTTGGCTGTTTTTGCTAAATTTTCAAGTTTTTCATAAGCTTCTTTATCTCCTGAATCAAAAGCTGCTTTAAATTTAGTTAACATTCTTTTATTCTTTTCTATAAATTCTGCACTTGCTGTTATTGGTTCTCCAGTTTGAGCTTTTGGTGCTTCTTTCTTTTCTACTGGTTTTTTAGCAGCAGGTTTCTTTTTAACAGGTATTTCTACTTCAACACCCATTATTTCACCAATTTTTCCTGCAACTTTAGGTCCTCCTGGTGCACACAATGTCATCTTAGCTCCCTCTTGAGCAACCCCTGTAGCGTACCCTGAACATCCAGGATATCCACAAGCTCCACAGTTTACTCCAGGTAATATAGCCAAGATTGCTTCTACTTTAGGATCTTTTTCTACTTCAAACTTCTTTGAAGCATATGCTAAAAATAGACCCATTAATACTCCAGTTATTCCCATTACAACAACTGGTATTAAAATCGCTTCCATATTTACCTCCATTTGTATAAGTTATTAAATTTGCATTCCACTAAATCCCATAAATGCCATAGCTAGTAATCCTGCTGTTACAAATGCTATTGGAACACCCTTAAAGTTTTTAGGGATATTTGCATATTCTAATTTTTCTCTTATACCAGCTAAAAGTAATAAAGCTAATGAAAATCCAACTGCAACACCAAAACCATTAACTATTGTTTCTATAAAATTATACCCAGCTTGAATATTTAATATAGCAACTCCTAGAACAGCACAGTTTGTTGTGATTAATGGTAAGAAAACTCCCAAAGCTTTGTATAAACTTGGAGATGTTTTTTGAATTGCCATTTCAACAAATTGAACTAATGAAGCTATTATTAATATAAAAGCTATTGTTTGTAAATATTCCAACCCTAAAGGTTTTAATATTAAAGTATATACTAACCAAGTTATTCCAGATGCTATTGTTATAACGAATGTTACCGCCATACCCATTCCTAAAGAAGAGTCTATCTTTTTAGAAACTCCCATAAAAGGACAGCATCCTAAGAATTTAGCAAATATAATATTATTTATAAATATTGAACTAACTATTATAGTAAATAATCCACCTATATTCATTTCTTAGCCACCTTCTTTTTCTTAGCATCTCTTTCTTTCTTTATATTTATACAAGCCATTATCATTCCTATTGTTATAAATCCTCCAGGAGCAAGTACAAAAATTAAAGCCGGACTAAAATTTTCTGGAACTAAAGAAACTCCAAATATTGATCCATTTCCTAAAATTTCTCTTATTGATCCTAAGAAAGTTAATGATAATGTAAATCCTATTCCTGATCCAATACCGTCAAGTATAGAGTCAAACACTCCATTTTTAGATGCAAAACTTTCTGCTCTTCCTAGAACTATACAGTTTACAACTATCAAAGGAATAAAAATTCCTAGTACACTATATAACTCTGGAGTATATGCATGCATAACCATATCAACAACTGTAACCAATGATGCTATTATCATTATAAAAGCTGGTATTCTAACTTGATCAGGGATAAACTTTTTAAATGTAGATATCAAACCATTTGAACAAGCAAGAACTGCTATAACTGCAAGCCCCATTGAAAAACCATTCAAAGCACTATTTGTTACCCCTAATGTTGGACATAAACCTAACATTAATACAAATACCGGATTTTCCTTAAATATTCCCGCTGTAAGTATTCCTAATTTTTTCATTATTGACTCACCTCAGCTTTATAGTTTTCCAATGCTCTCATAATACCAGTATAAACTGCACGTGGAGATATAGTAGCTCCAGCAAAAGCATCTACTGCCTTATCAAATTTATAAGAGTCATCTCTTCCTATCCATTGTTGTTGCCATTTTTTACCTGTAACTTTTGCTCCTAGCCCTGGTGTTTCTGATTGACTAATTACATTAAGTCCTGTTATTTTTGCATCATTATCTATACCAACAACAAAATTTATATCTCCTGCATATCCTGGTTGAGCAACTGAAGCTACATAACCAACTACAGCTCCACTTTCATCATATCCAGGAATATATTGTATTCCATCAACTTCTTTAGCTTCTTCTTCTTTAAATGTGCTAGCTGATGGTAAAACTTCTACTCTTGCTTCATTTACTATTTTTAAAGCATTTTCAGCTATAACCTTACTTGTAAATCCATTTACAGTTCCTAAAATTCCAGCTGATATTGCAGCTATTAGACCAAGGACGATTCCAAAATGTATATATCTATTTTCCATTTTTGCTCACCCCTCCAAATTTCTTAGGTCTTATATATCTATCTATTAGAGGTACAACACCATTCATTATTAAAATTGCATATGCAGTTCCTTCTGGGTATCCACCTTTCATTCTTATTAAAGAAATCAAAACACCTAAACCTAATGCAAATACAACTCTACCATTTGTTGTTGTTGGACTTGTAACCATATCAGTTGCCATAAAGAAAGCTCCTAAAAATAAACCTCCTGATAAAATTTGCATTAAAGGATCTTCTGCTCCTAAAGCCCAAGTCAATACAAATACTGTACCTATCATAACTGCTGGAACTTTCCAGTCAATATGTTTTTTATAAATTAAATATATTCCTCCAACTAATAATGCTAAAGCTGAAGTTTCTCCTAAAGAACCTCCCATTTGTCCTAAAAATGCTTGAATATGTGGATTTCCTCCTTCAATTAATGCATCTGTTAAAGGTTTTCCAAATTTCATAGCACTTAAAACTGTTGGTCCTCCTTTTCCATCGTAAGCAAATGTTGTTATTGCTACTGGCCAAGAAGCTTGAACAAAAGCTCTTCCTATTAGTGCTGGGTTAAATATATTGTGTCCTAGTCCTCCATATACCATTTTTCCTAATGCTATTGCCACTACACACCCAACTACAACATATTGTAACGGCATAATTACTGGAACTACGAATGAAAATAATATACCTGTTAAAATAGCACTTCCATCAAAGGCTTCTATATCTCTTTTCAATGCCTTTTGGCATATATATTCTGTAACTATACAAGTTAGTACTGCCACAACAGTCAAGATAAAAGCTCTTATCCCAAAAGTATATACAGCCATAGCAAACGCTGGTATCAAAGCTATAACAACATCATACATTACCGACTCGACAGTTTCCGCTGTTCTGATATGAGGAGCTGGTCCTGTTTTCAAAATTGTACTCACTTTTTTCCTCCTTAATTAGTTTAATCTACTTTTTCTTATTTTTAGCTCTTAATTTACTTTTTCCAGTCTTGATAGCTTCAGCCAATGGTCTGTTAGCTGGACAAATATATGAACAAGAACCACATTCTATACAATCCATTAAGTTGTGTTCTTCCATAGTATCGTATTCCTTAGCTGCTGCTAATCTATCAAACATAAGTGGTGCAAGCCCCATAGGACAAGCTGACACACATTTTGAACAACTTATACATGATTTTGTCTTGTAAGGTCTCATTTCTTCAGTTGTTAGAGCTAAAAGTCCTGAAGTACCTTTTATTACTGTTGCATCTTCTGTCATTTGAGAAAGTCCCATCATTGGTCCTCCCATAACAAGTCTTTCCATTTTTTCTCTTTCAATTCCACAATTATCAAGAATATATGAGAATGGTGTTCCTATTGCAACTTTTATATTTTTTGGAGTTTTTATAGCTTTTCCTGAAACAGTAACAACTTTTTCTATTAAAGGTTTTCCATTTACAACTGCTTCGTATATTGCTGCTGCTGTTCCTGTATTTTGAACTACAACACCAACTGCTGATGGTAATTGTCCTGATGGAACTTTTCTATCTAAAATAGATTTTATAAGTTGTTTTTCTCCACCTTGTGGATATTTAGTTTTCAATGGAACTATATTTATTCCAGTTCCTTCACTTGCTTTTCTCATAGATTCGATAGCTTCAGGTTTATTATCTTCAATTCCAACATATACATCTTTTACATCTAGAATTTTTTTGATAATTTTAATTCCTTCTACTATAGACTTAGGATTTTCAAGCATTAGTCTATTATCTGAATTTAAATACGGTTCACACTCTGCTCCGTTTAAAAGTAAAGTATCAATTTTAGTATTTGCTGGAGGATTTAATTTTACATGAGTAGGGAATGTTGCTCCTCCTATACCTACTATTCCTTTTTCTCTAATTAGGTCAAGCAATTCTTTTCTATCTGCTTTTTCCCAATCTTCAATTTTACTCAAATCTGCCCATTTTTCTTCTTTATCATTTTCAATGAAAACTGTCATCACTTTTCCTGATAAAGGGAAAACACGATTTTCAATTTTAGTTACAGTTCCACTTACTGGCGAATGAACAGGTACCGCTAGCCCTTCTGCATCTCCAATCTTTTGTCCTTTTAAAACTTTATCTCCAACATTAACAAGAGGATTTAAAGGTGCTCCTATATGTTGTAGAAGAGGGACAAAAATCTCGTTTGGAGATTCCAATCTTTCAATTGGTAAATGTTCTGTTTGTAATTTATTTTCAGGAGGATGTACGCCGCCTCTGAAACCAAAAAACTTCATCAAAAACACTCCTTTCATAATAGTTTATTTTCCACTTAGAGAATTTTAGCATATATATACAAAATTAACAAGTTTTATTTGTTTTTTATTTTCTTCTTATTGTACTTCTGCATAGTTTTGTTTATATCTTGAACAGTAATTAAATCTATAACACAGTTTTTTATCTTTTCTAAATTTTCAGACATCTCTTTTTGTTCACTCTGACTAAACTCTCCTAAAACATGTTCAACTGCATCTAACTTTTTAGCCCCTATTCCACATTTGATTCTTAGAAAATTTTCTCCTATATGTGAAATTATAGATTTTATACCATTGTGTCCTCCTGAGCTTCCTTTTTCTCTTATTCTTATATCTCCAAAATCTAAGTCCATATCATCATATATAACTATAAGGTCCTCTGTTGGATTTAATTTATAAAAATTTACAATTTCTATAACTGCATTTCCACTTAGATTCATAAAAGTTTGAGGTTTAAAAAATATTACTTTTTCCCCTTCGATATTTTTTTCACTCACTAATGCTTGAAATTTTTCTCTTTCTTCTGTAACATTAAATTTTTCTCTCAAACTATCCACAACTATAAATCCTATATTATGTCTAGTTTTTTCATATTTTTTACCAGGATTTCCTAGCCCAATTACTACTTTCATCCATACACCTCTTTTTATATTTTTGTTATTTAATTTTATACTTTTTTATAGAATAGATAAAGTCTCTTGACAGCTGTATGAGTTCTACGACCTCAATAAACACAGACTCTTCGAACTAATACAGACGTCAGAGACTAATTTTCATTATTTATTTTTGTACTTTCCCATAGAGAAATAAAAGAGCTTTTAAGCTCTTATCCATGTTTTTTATTATATCATATTTTTTATTTCAAAAAAAAGTGGCTTATGTTATAATTAATTCTAAAATTATAAATATGTATTAAGATTAAATAACAGGAGATTTTCATGATAAAAAATTCTAAATTATTTTTACTATTATTTTTAGGTACTCTGTCTGCTTTTGGTCCTTTTGTAATTGACCTTTATCTGCCAGCTCTCCCCACTATGAGTACTTATTTTAATGTTTCTACTACTTTAGTTCAATTAACTTTAACAGGAGGAATGGTTGGACTTGCAATTGGTCAAATTATAATAGGCCCTCTCAGTGATAAGTTTGGTAGAAAAAATCCATTAATTATCAGCTTATTTATATACCTACTAAGTACTCTAGTGATTATGTTTACTAATAATATTTATATAATGATATTTTTTAGATTTTTACAAGGTACTGCGGCAGCCGGTTCTTTAGTTATGGCAAGAGCAGTTACAACAGATATATATTCCGGTGAAGAAATGAGAAAGTTTTTTGGACTTCTTATGGTAATAAATGGTATAGCTCCAATAGTTTCTCCGATTATAGGAGGATTACTTTTAGATTTATTTAATTGGAGAGCCATATTTTTGTCCCTTGCAATCATTGGTTTAATATTATTAGCAGCTTGCTTTAAATTTTATGAATCTTTACATATAGATAAAAGAGAAGTAAAATCTTTATTCTTTTCTTATTTCAATATGATTGAAGTTTTAAAAAATAAAAAATTTTTATTACTTGCCATGATACAAATGTTTTCAATGGGAGCTCTATTTGTATATATTGCGGCTTCCCCTTTTATTTTCCAAATTTATTACAAAACTTCAGTTATTATGTATTCCATTTTCTTTGCACTAAATGGAATAGCAATTGTTATAGGAAATTATTTAGCTATAAAAGTAGAAGAAGAAAAGGCTTTAAAAATAGGTATATTTACAATGTTATTTATGAGTATTATCCTTTTTATTCTTTTAGTAACTGGAGCTAATATGTATGTTGTCGAGCTTTCTTTCTTCTTATTATTAGTTGGTTTTGGCTATATATTGACTTCTGCAGTAACTCTTGCTATGAAAACAGAAAAAGAAAAAGCTGGTAGTGCTTCTGCATTAATAGGCTTCTTTCCTTATTTTTTTGGAGGTTTAGTCTCTCCTTTGGTTGGAATAGGTAATTTTATGTATTCTTCAGCTGTATCTATACTTGCTTGTTCTGGTATTAGCTATATGTTATATTCTATTAATAAAAAAAATCCTTAAATCAATAAAATAGCTTAATAAAACAAATAAAGTCTCTGACGTCCCTATTAGTTCGAAGAGCCTGTGTTTATTGAGCTCGTAGAACTCATACGGCTGTCAAGAGACTAATTTTTGCTATTTAATTTATACTTTCCTATAGAATAAATAAAAAACTGCACCTCTAATCTTTAGCCAAGATTTTGGGTGCAGTTTATTTAACTCTTTTATTTTTTTCTTAAGATAAGTTTATAAATACTCCTAATAGAACAAAGCAAGAACCTAAAGCAAATAATATTAATTGAAATTTTATTTGATATTTTGCCCAAGTTCCCCATTCTATTTTAGCAATTCCTAATACTGCCATTAATATTCCAGATGTTGGAACTATCATATTTGTAAATCCATCTCCAAGTTGGAAAGCAAGTACAGCAACCTGTCTTGTTACTCCTACTAAATCTGAAAGTGGAGCCATTATTGGCATTGTTAAAGCAGCTTGACCTGAACCAGATACAACAAAGAAATTAAATAATGATTGGAAGATATACATTACCCAAGCCGAAAATGCAGCTGACATATTACTTAAAGCTGAGGCAACATAATTTAACATTGTATTCAATATTGTAGGAGTATCTGCACTTGTTCCACCTAAAATTAGAACTATTCCTTTTGCCATTCCCACTACTAAAGCTGCTCCAACTAAATCTTCTGCACCTTTTCTAAAAGATGTAGCAATATCGTTTGTAGTCATATCATTTAATTTAAATATTACCCCAATTATTCCTGATATTAGTCCCATTATTACGAATTGAGTTGCTATTTCTGGTAAGTAGTATCCTTTTTTTACAACTCCATAAACAACCCAAGCCATTCCAATAGTTAAAACTAAAATTACTAATTTATGCCCAAATTTAAATTCTTTATTTTTTTGTTCTTCTATTTTAAAGTCATTTCTATAATAAGCATCTGTTTTATATGCAATAGAACTTTCAGGATTTCTTTTTACTTTTCTTGCATACATTATTGTATAAATTACACCAAAAGCTGTAAAGAAAGTCCACATTGCTATTCTAAATCCTGCTCCAGACAACACAGGTATTCCTGATACACCCTGAGCTATAGCAACACTAAAAGGATTCATCCACGAAGTTGCAAAACCTATTTGTGTAGAAATATAAGTTATTAAGATACCTGTAACAGAGTCATATCCCATTCCTATAACTATTGGAATTATTAACATTGCAAATGGAATAGCCTCTTCCCCCATTCCAAATACAGCTCCTCCTAAAGAGAATAATATAAAAATCACTGGTATGAGTATCAACTCTGACCCTTTACTTTTACTTATCATACTATAAATTCCAGTTTCAACAGCACCTGTTTTTAGTATTATTCCAAAAGCTCCACCAACTACCATTATAAAGGCTACAATTCCTACAGCAGTTCCCCACTTATCTCCACTTGTCAAACCTTCAAAGACATAGTTAGTCATACCAACTTCTCCTCCAGGTTCAAAAAGTTTTATTCCTTTTGTTAGCTTATTCCCATTGTCATCTAACTCGTATTTAAAACTTCCAGGAACTGGTACTGTTCTTGTTTTTTCTTCACCTGTGTTTGTAACATAAGTAACTTCATGCATTTCAAACTTACCTACTGGAACAATATAAGTTAACAGTGATGCAAAAACTACAACGAAAAATATTATGACAAAGGTGTCAGGCATTTTAATCTTTTTCATATTTTATCCTCCTTTTTTTGTTTGATTTTGTATTCTTATGTAGAATAAAAAAACAAATTACAAACTTTTATATTTTATGTATTATTATAGTTTATAATTTGTTTTTTGTAAATTTTTATTCTAGTTTTTTCTTTTTAACTTATAGTTAAATTTTTATTTTTTATAGTCTTTTATAAGAAGTTTTATTTTTTCTATCAATGTATTAAGCTCTACTTCACCTCTTTCACTAGCTTTTTGTAAAGTTACTTTTGGCAACATTATTGCAGCAAGTGGAGTTTGTAAAAGTTTAAAGTTTTCAGATATTTTTACTAAATCTTCTTTTAATTTAGGATAAACTTTTAATAAATCTTTTAAATAAGTATCTCCATTAATCTTATCTAAATCAATTTCTGAACTATTTTCTTCTTTTTTTATTTCTTCATTATTTTCATCATATGTTTTAGCCTCAAAATTTTCATTTTGCCAGTTTAATAATGTTTGAGAACCTTGTAACGAACGAATTTTCGTACAATCCTGCATCATTTCCAAAATACCTCTAAATTTTCCATTTTCATCTTTAACTGCAGTATAAGATATATAAATAAATAACTCAGGTTTATTTATCCAAAATTCTACAAAATCCTGTTCTCCTTTTCTAAATTTCTCTATAATTTCTTCAACTATATGTACACTTTTTCTTGGATGACAATTTTTTACATCTCTACCAATTACATTCTTGCTACGTGGAAATACTCTATGAGCTGTATCTGAATAAAATTTAACAATTTCATTTTCATCAACATAAGTTATATCAACTGGTAAATGTTTAAATACTAAGTTAATCTGCTCTAAGGTCATTTTTCCTGTTGCAACATCTAACTCCGAACTTTCATTAGAATTAGAATTAAAACCATATTTCCCAAGTAAATTTGCTAAATCTTTAGCTAAATTTCCTCCTGGATTAGTAGAACTATTATTAACTTGAATTTTTTTTGTTTCATTTGTAGTTGTACTTTCGATCTTTCCAAAAGTAAAGCCAATTTCTCTATCTCCAGATTTCATATCCTCAAATTCTTCGGCAGTAATCATTGCAAGAGATGTAGGATATAAAACTGTTTCTTCTTTTTGAATTAAATCAATTATATCTGCTGCAACACTAGTTTGAGAAGCTATAAATTCCTCCTCATTCTCCTCATCAAGCATTTTTCTATTTTCTTTCAATTCATCTCTAACAAAATCATCTAAAACCCACATTGTAGTTGTTGGTCTTGTAAAACCTTTCTTTTCTAATAAAGAGTATAGTTGATTTTGCTTTCTAGGTAAATGAAGCTTCCACCATAAATCTAATTTATCATAAAGCTCATACCATTGATTTTTTATAACTGGAAATTGGATTAAATTTTCAACTTCCTTTAATAATTTTCTCATATCATCATTTTCTCTATAATAGCACATTATAGGATGATCTGTTGGAAGTTCTGTCGGTCTACTTGTATCCATAACTTCATCAAATAAAAGCATCATATTTTGAATATTCTCTTTTATACACTCGTCTTCTACAAAAGGCATAATTTTTTGTTCTGCATAAGCAATTTCATAAGGCTTTAGAGTTTTTACTCTCTCCTTAAGTTGTTTTTTAGCATCTGTAAGACTAATTTCTCCAGCATTATATTTTTCTTTTAATTCAATGACAAACTTTAATTTTTCTTCATCTATTTTTGGTAAATGGTTAGACATAATTTCCATAAAATATCACTTCCTTTTCAAAGATAATTGTTTACTAAAATTATAAACTTTTTTCTTCCAAGTGTCAATCGGATAATATTTAAAATGAACTTTATTCACTTACATTTTTTTTATAATCTTATCTACTATTTCAGAAAAAATTTCTTTTGGATATAATGTTTTTCCTTTCGTTAAACTAGCAATTTGTTTTGTCATTGGAAGTTCTCCAAGCAACTCAATTTTATTTTCTTCTAAAAATTCTTGAACATCATTTTCATCTGTTAAGTAAATCTTATTATCACAACAATCACAACTAATATAACTCATATTTTCTATCAATCCAAGAATAGGTATATTCATTTTTCTTGCCATTTTTATTGCTTTTGTAACTATCATAGAAACCATATCTTGTGGAATAGAAACCATAACTAAACCTTTTATATTAAAACTTTTCATAACAGTTAGTGGAACATCTCCAGTTCCAGGAGGCATATCTATTAATAGGTAATCTAAATCACTCCATAAAACTTCATTCCAAAATTGCATAACTGCTCCTGCAATAACAGGTCCTCTCCAAACAACCGGTTCATTTTCATCTATCATTAAATTTATAGAAACCACTTCTATCCCATCTTCATTTACAACGGGATACATATTTTTACCGTCTGTTTTCATTTCTTTATCACTGATATTCATAAGTCTTGGTATACTTGGTCCAGTTATATCTGCATCTAAAACTCCAACAGAATATCCTTTTCTTTTTAATTCTTTAGCTAATAAAGTCGTAATTGTAGATTTTCCAACCCCACCTTTACCACTCATAACAGCAATAACATTTTTTATATTTTTATTTTCATTAACTTTTGGTGCATCTTTTGGTATCATAATATTTCCTCCTTAAATATCACATTTTTAAATAGTTTACTCTTTTAGTATACAAATGTCAAAGACTATTTTCTAATATTCAAATTTATACTTTTCTATATAACAAAAAACTTTATTTAATTTCATCTTGAATTTTAAAATTATAACCCATATAATATTATTAAAAGTTTATATTTTTATAATAATGACAGCTGTATGAGTTCTAGGAAGTCAATAAACACTAGCTCTTTGACCTAATACAGACGGCAGAAACTACTTTTTGATATTTTAATTTATACTTTACTATAAAATAAAAATGAATGGAGAAATATGAAAAATATAAAAAAGAAAATTTACTTAGTTCTAGGTTTTATATCTGTAGCATTAGGAAGTGTTGGAATTTTTTTACCTGTGCTCCCAACTGTTCCTTTTTTATTACTAGCTATATTTTGTTTTGGAAAATCTTCAGAAAAATATAAACAATGGATATTAAAAAACAAATATTTTGGAGAAAGTTTATCTAATTATTACGAGGGAAAAGGGCTTACAAAATTTGTAAAAATAAAGGCTATCCTATTTTTAACTTGTGGGATTGCTTTTTCCATATACAAATTAGAAAGTTTACATTTAAGAATATTTTTAGCTATTGTTTGGCTTGCTGTAAGCCTGCATATAATTATGCTTAAAAATAAATAAAGTCTCTTAACAGGCAATATAAGTTCTACGAGCTCAGGAACAGAGTTTCTCCAAACTAATATGAACACTAAAGACTAATTTTTTGCTATTTAAGTTTATACTTCCCCATGGGATATAAGAATAATTATAAGTAATAAAGCTCTATAATCAACTATAAAATTTTAAGGAGGTCATAGAAATGAAGACAGCTTTATCAATAGCAGGGACAGACCCCACTGGTGGAGCAGGAATAATGGCAGATTTAAAATCTTTTCATGCAAGAGAAGTTTATGGTATGGCTGTAGTAACAAGTGTTGTTGCTCAAAATACTATGGGAGTTCAAAAAATTCAAAACATAGATTTAGATATATTAGAAAGTCAACTAAAGTGTGTTTTTGATGATATAGTACCTAATGCCATAAAAACCGGAATGTTGCCAACAAAAGAAATAATGGAAATTATTGTAAAATATGTTAATAAAGGTATTCCATATGTCATAGATCCTGTTATGGTTGCTAGTAGTGGACATAACTTAATTGGAGAAGATGCCAAAATTTTTCTAAAAGAAAACTTATTTAAGTATGCTACTTTAGTTACACCAAACATTCCAGAAGCAGAAACAATAGTTAATTTTAAAATTAAAAATGAAGAAGATATAAAAAGAGCAGGAGAAAAAATATTAAAAGACTACAAACCAAAGTCTGTCATCATAAAGGGGGGACATCTAGTAACTGACCCTGTAGATTACCTTTTTATAGATAACAAAGTTTTAACTTTTAGTTCTCCAAGAATTTCAACTAAAAATACACATGGTACAGGTTGTACATTTTCAGCAGTAATTACAGCTGAATTAGCAAAAGGAAAGAGCTTAGAAACAGCTGTTGGTATAGCTAAAAAATTTATAACCCAAGCTATTTTAAAAAATCCAGAATTAGGCAAAGGACATGGTCCATTAAATCATTTTGCCTATAAAAACGATATATAAAATTGTAAAAGAGATGATTTAGATGTTTGATAGAAATTTTTTAAAATTATATTTCATTTGTGGCACTCAAGATTGTGAATACAATATAGACAAAACAAAACATATTATAGAAACTGCTCTCAAAAATGGAGTAACTATTTTTCAATACAGAGAAAAAGGTGAATATAGCTTAACAGAAGAAGCAAAAGAAAATTTTGCAAGAGAAATTCAGATTTTATGTCAAAAATATAAAGTTCCCTTTATCATAGATGATGATATAGATTTAGTTTTAAAATTAAATGCTGATGGGATACATATAGGACAAAAAGATGAAGATATTGAAAATATTAGAAAAAAAATTCCAAATAAAATTATAGGTTTGACAGTTTCAAACGAAGATGAATTTTCTAATTCTAAAATTGAAATGGCAGATTATTTAGGAGTGGGACCTGTCTATAATACATTTTCTAAAAAAAATCCAGCTCAAACTATTGGTGTGTCAGGAATTAAAAAAATAAGAAATTTGACAAATAAACCTATCGTTGCAATTGGTGGAATAAAAAAAGAAAATATAAAAGAAATTATTAAAAATGGTGCCGACGGTGTGGCTGTTATTTCTGCAATAACTAAAGAAAAAAATATTGAAAAAATAACTTGTGATTTAAAAAATGAAATTAATTTGTCCAACTTTTTGGGTCAGTACACTTTTTAGTCATTTATACATTTATTCCTAAGTGAATTAGGAACTTTATTTTTTTTAATGTCAATGTTATAATTTTTTTGACATTTTTTCCTCCTTGAAACTTCTAAGGAGGTGAATAGGTTGAAAAAAGTTTATTTCATCACATTGATAATAGTAATTTTTTTGCTATTATCTAAAAATACATATTAGTGTTTTATGTGGGAGTTGCTGCAACAACTCCTGCTTTTTTATATTATAAAAAATAAAAAAGCTACTAACTGCAATTAATAGCTTTTTTTTGACATTTTTTTATTTATCTCATCACATTTCTATTATATTATCTATTTCTAGAAATGTCAATCTTATAAAATTTTTTATTTGTGTTTTTTTAGGTAAATAAAGTCTCTTGATAGCCGTATGAGTTCTACGAGCTCAATAAACACAGTCTCTTCGAACTAATACGGAAATCAGAGACTAATTTTTATTATTTAATTTTTTTTATTTAATTTTATATTTTCTTTATAAAAAAAGTTAAATAATTTTTTATATTTTATTTGACTTTTTTGTTTTATTTATATATAATCTGCTTAAAAGAGGGTGGTAATATAAAAAAGAATAGAGCATTTTCTGTATTTGAAATTATTTTATCAATTTTTATCTTTTCACTTTTATTAAATATAGCTTTCTTAAAATATAAAGATTTTAGAGAGCTCCAAGCAATTAACGAAGCTAAAGCAAAAATAGTTGAG
Organism: Fusobacterium massiliense; assembly: GCF_900095705.1. Classification (NCBI taxonomy): domain Bacteria; kingdom Fusobacteriati; phylum Fusobacteriota; class Fusobacteriia; order Fusobacteriales; family Fusobacteriaceae; genus Fusobacterium; species Fusobacterium massiliense. Next base: position 234,482 of record NZ_LT608326.1, read on the forward strand.
ACTTTTTACTTGGCTTCTTCAACATCTTTAAAACTAAATACCCGTACCAAAATCAAATTAGATCTTATTAAAAAACAAATAATTTTTGAAAAAAATTCAACAAAAACAAAAACAATAAAACTACCCCAAAATTTAATTTATTACCACACACGTTCTAGTAATTCTAATGCAGTAGACATAGAATTTACGACGAATGGAAACACGAATAAATCATTTTCTATTTATCTTTTTAATATGGAAAAAAATGTAAGATACAAGATATCTTTTTATGGCTTTGACAGAAGTAAATTTTTAAAAATAAACTGTTATAGAAAAAAGAAAAATGCAGACATCAAATATTCAAGTATTGGATATTATCACGACTCTACCAATGAAGATAGAGATACTTTTTATAGAGACTGGAAAAAGGAGTGAGTTATTATGCATAAATATGTATTTTCTCTAATTTTATTTTTATTAATATCTATGAGCATATATTCAAATACTGATTTTAAGAGAGCTATACAAGTAGATATTTTAGGAAAAGATTCTTTTAAAACTTATTATATAATTTTCTCATCTTCTGAGAATCTTAACTCATTTAAAGAGTTAAATGTTTTGGAGTAGAGATATTATGGAAAAAATTAAAAACTTTTTTATAACAACTATTAAAGATAAAAGTCGAGAAAACTTTATAGAAGATATCGAAAAAATGTTCGACTTAGAAAAGACCCATCTAAATAAAGGTTTATTTTTTATTATAATTGAGGCTATAAAATGGAAAGCAAGTGATATTCATATTGAGTCTTTACTAGATAAAGTAAGGATTAGATTTAGAATTGATGGATTTTTAAAAGAAATAGTTCAAATAGATAAAGATTTTTTAGCTCCTATAGTATCCAAAATTAAAATTTTATCATCCCTTGATATTGTTGAAAAAAGAAAACCTCAAGATGGTAGATTTTCATTAAAATACAAAAATAGAGAAATAGATATTAGAACTTCTTTTATTCCAACAGTACATGGTGAAAAAATAGTTTTAAGAATATTAGATAAATTTAATAATAAGCTAAGTATAGATGATTTATATTTATCCGAAAACAATAAAAAGCTCTTTTTAAAAAACATCAATAGAAATAATGGAATTATCTTAATAAATGGTCCAACTGGTTCTGGAAAATCTACAACATTATATACTATTTTAAAATACAAAAACAAAGAAGAAATTAATATATCTACTGTTGAAGATCCTATAGAATACCATATAGACGGAGTAAATCAAACTCAATGTAAAATAGATATTGGATTAGATTTTGCAACAATGCTAAGAGCAATTTTAAGACAAGACCCTGATGTAATAATGATTGGTGAAATAAGGGATAAAGAAACTGCCGAAATTGCTATAAAAGCAGCTCTCACTGGACATTTAGTTTTCTCAACCGTCCACTCAAATAATTCTCTATCTTGTATAAATAGACTGAAAAATTTAGGTTTAGACAATTATCTTCTTAGTTTAGTTATTGAGATGATTGTATCTCAAAGATTAGTTAGAAAATTATGTCCCGATTGTAAAATAATAGACACTGAAGCAATGAATAAATTAGAGAGTTTAGGAATAACTGATGAAATTCATAAAAATTCTATATTTTATAAAGCTTGTGGTTGTGAAAAATGTATGGGTATAGGTTATATAGGAAGACTTCCAATTTTTGAAGTATTGGATTTTAACGAAGAAAATAAAACATTATTTTTTGAAAATAGAGATAAAATAAGTGGAAATCTAAATACTTTACTATATGATGGTATAGAAAAAGCTAGTCAAGGCTTAACATCACTTGATGAATTGTTGAGGCTACTATGAAAATTAAAAAAGAAAAAATTTTATTTTTTACAAGAGAATTAAAAATAATGCTTAAAGGTGGAATTACGTTTATTAAAGCTATCGAACTAATAGGAAATGAAGAGAAAAACAACGATTTTAAAAAAATTCTAAAAAAAATTTCAAAAAATTTATCTTCTGGAAAAAATATTTATGATAGTTTTAAAATTTATAAAGATATATTTGGAGAAAACTATATACAAATGATAAAAATAGGAGAACTCAGTGGGACATTAACAGAAAGACTTGAAGATATTATAGAGCTTTTTGAATCTGAAATCTCTAATAAGAAAAAAATTTTGTCTATGCTAACTTATCCTATAGTTGTCATAATTTTTACGATATCCGTTGTAATCTTTTTATTACTATTTATACTTCCAAATTTTATAAGTATATTTGAAGAAAACAATGTGGAACTCCCTTTTCTAACAAAAATATTATTAAGTATATCTCAAAATTTTACTTGGATTTTATTTTTTATTATTTTAATAATTGTAGGACTTCATTTTATTAAAGTGTATATAAATAAAAATAAAAAAAGAAAACTAAAAAAAGATAAATTTTTATTTAAAATAGTCATCTTTGGTGATTTACTAAGATTATCCACAGCTGAAAGAATATATTATTCTTTATATACATTATTAAATGTTGGAATTGGTCTAGTTGAAAGTATAGATATCATCTACACAAATACGAATAATAGCTATGTAAAAGCAAATCTACTTGAAGTAAAAAAATCCATACTTGATGGAAGTTCAATATCTAAAGCATTAAAAAATCTTAATTTATATACTGATAGATTTTCTAATCTATTTATTTCCGGAGAAGAAAGTGGCTATTTCTTAGAAAATTTATTACAAGTTTCAAAAATATTAAAACAAGACTTTGAATACAAATTAAAAAAATTAATTTCTTTTATAGAACCTTTAGTAATAATAATTTTAGGTGTAATTGTTGGTTTAATTGTATGTGCAATATATTTACCAATACTATCATTGGGAAATGTTTTTAATTAAAAAGGAGGATTTTTTATGAAAAACAAAGGATTTTCATTGATTGAAATTGTTGTGGCTATTGCTATAATTGGAATTTTATCTGGTATTGTTGGTTTACAATTAAGAGGATATATGGCTAAGGCTAAAGATGCAAAGGTTATTGCATCTCTAAACTCTTTTAGAGTAGCATCTCAGTTATACCAAGCTGAAAATGAAGAGCCTCTTATAGATGAAAATTCTATTGCAACTCACGATGAAACAAAAGTTAAAGAAGCATTACAAAAATTGGAAATATATTTAGATAGTAATGCTAAGGCAATTATAAATAATCCTAAAGTTGCTATAGGTGGTTCAAGAAGTGCAGAAAATGGGGATATAAAGTATGGAGGTCAAATTAGATTCACATTTAAAAATCCAAATGGAAATAGTGACGGCTACAATTTATGGATTGAACCAGTAGATGGAACAGGAGATTACGATACAAAAGGTAAAAAATGGATAGAATATTAATAGTCATTCTATATATTTTATTAGCATTAATTATGTATATAGATATAAATAGAAAATATATTCCAAATTTTTTAAATTTTTCTATATTTGTTCTTGTAATATTTATAACTGGACTTGATAACTTTGAGAGTTTCTTTATAGGTTCAGCCTGTTATTCATTACCAATAATATTTATTTACGGCTATCTATCTGATTTATTAAAAAAAGAAGTTTTTGGTTTTGGAGATATAAAATTAATAATTTCATTGGGTGGTTTAATTTATAACAATAAAATAAATTTATTTTTGCAAGTATACATATTTTACTTACTTGTTTTTTCTTTAGCTACAATTTTTATTCTTACTTTATTTTTAAAAAATATTTTTTGTAAGAAAAAAATTATACTTAGAGGTAGGGAGCTTGCTTTTGCTCCCTATATTTCTTTAACTGCTATTATAATGTTTAATTACTTAAAATATCTGGAGTTTCCATTATGAATTCTAAGAAAGCTTTTAGTTTGGTTGAAGTTATAGTATCATTTTTTATCTTACTTTTAGTTTTAATACCAACAATAAAATTAAATTTACAAATCTTGGAAACTTATAATAAAATCTCTGAAACAAGAAAAAATTATGAAAACTTTAGAAATATAGTCAATATGTTAATGGCAGAAGAAAATATTAATATCAATATACATAAAACTTTTTTTAGTTTCCAAGATTTAAAAAAAGATTTTGAACTTTTTGACTCTGAGATTAAAGAAAAAAATTTTAAATTAGATTTACACACTGAAAAAGAAGAAGTTGACTACACTTTTAAAAAGAAAAAACTAATAACTATAATTGTCGAATATGAAAATGCTGGAGAGAAATTTAATACTAAAATTCAAAAAATAGGAGATTAGTATGTATAAGAACAAAAATAAAGCTCTTTCATTTGTAGAATTTATAATTATCATTGTAATTACCCTATTTATAAATTTCTTTGTTTTTACAACTTTTTATTCTTTGAATAAAAGCTATATTTTTTTATTAAAAGATTATAAGAGAGAAAGGGAAATTGATGAATTTAAAGATTTAGTGAAAAGCCATCTTTCAAAAGATATGAAAGAAATCAGAGTTATAAGTTTAAAAGAATATAAAAGAATAAAAAGTGTTGATGATATTTTTAAAAATACTAATATTACTAACACAGGAAATTTATTGATTATAAAATTTTCTTCCTATGATAAATCTAATAATAGAGAAAATACTTTTTATAGATTTTTCTTTTTTAATGATACTAGTGCAAAAATATCTTACTCTGAAGACTATAAGAGCTATGAAGTTTATAAAATTTCTAGAGGAACAACTATTATAAATAACTGTAATGGGTCTTTTTATTACAATGGTAAAATTTTAAAAATGCTTATAAAGGATTTAATAAAAGGAAAAAATTATGAAACTATTGAATATTGTCCATAAAAAAAGAGCTTTTGCTTTGGTTCAAGTAATAATAGTAATATTTTTATTTATGAGTTTGCTTACAATGATGCAGTTTTTTTTAAATAATAGCTTTCGTTATTTTCAATTAGAAAAAGATACAGTTGAAAATAAGCAAGATATTCTTTTTTTAAAAAATATTTTAGATGAAGAATTTAAAATAATAGAAAATGAAATAAATAATTCAAATATAGATAGAGCTATGGACTTCATAGCTCTATCTAAAGATAAAAAATATATTTTTTCCTTAGATAAATATAAGGATAGAATTTCTTTAGGAGGATATAGATTATTAAAGGATAATGAAAATATTAATTACTCTGAATATTTAAATAAGAAAATTATAAATTATTCGACAGAAAGATGCCCTGTGCACTTTTACAAAAAAATTAAAATAAAAGAGAAAACATACTCTATAAAAGTAACAATTAAATATAAAATCGGTAATATAAAAAATATTGATTACTTATCTGAGCCAATTATTGAAAGGATATGGATAAAAGAAGATGTTTAAAAATACTTTAGAGCTATTGAGTTTAACAGATTTAAATTTAAATAATAAACACAAAAAAGTTATTCTATGCTTGGAAAACAATTTTTTTATTTCTTTAAAAATTAAAATAGAAAATCCATTGAATGATGAAGATAGAAAAGAAAAAATTGAAGATAAGTTAGAAATAATGTACCCAAAATACAATGATGAAGACTATATATTAAATTATGAAATAATAAGTAAAGATAAAAAATCTGAAACTTTTATAGTATATCTATTAGATTTACTCCACTTAAATGATAATATTATTATTGATGATATGAAGGATTATGGTTTAATTTCTATAATCCCTTCTTTTTTTACATGTAGAGAAAAAAATATTGAAAACGAATATATTAATATAGATATTGGAGAAGAATTAATCATAATTAGTGAATATGAGAATAAGAAAATTAAAGATATTAGCAGTTTTAAAATATCTAATTCCATAACAAATAATGATTTTGAAGAAAACATAAGTTATGAAAATAGCTATGAAATAATAAATACCTATTTATATAATATTTCAAATGATAAAAAAATAATATTTACAGGAAATGAAATAGATTTTAATAATCTAGATTTAGAAAATAAAAATTATGAATTTTATAAACCACAAAAAATAAGTTACAAAAATTATCTTAATTTTTTACCAAATGAATTAAAAAAAAGATATTTTTTATATTATGTTAATAGTACTTACTTATACACTTTTCTAGCTCTGTCTATACTTACTCTTATTGGAACTATTGGTCTACACTTTTTTATCCAACAATATGAAAATTCAATTAATGAAATAAATACTTCCAATGAAGAAATACAAGAATCTATAGATAATATGAGAAATGAAATGAAAGAAATTGAAAATAATATAGAAACTTATAAGAACACAAGTAAAGAAAAAGAAAACTCTTCTTTTAAAATTGGGAATTTTTTAGAAAACCTAGTAAATCTATGTCCTAATGGTATCGAGATAAAATCTATTGAATTTGATGATAAAAAAATTTTAAATATAGAGGGATTTAGTCAATCTGTAAATCAAGTTATTGAATTTTTAGAGAACCTATATCGTTCCGAAAATTTTGAAGTTGTAAATTATGACTACATTCAAAAAAATGAAAATAGCATAGAGTTTAAATTGGAAATAAAATTTGTGAAAAAATAGGAGAATTTTATGATAAACGAATTAAAGGTTAATCTAAAAAATAAAAATTTAAAGATAATATTTCTATGTTTTATGTATATAATAATTTTCTATTTTTTAATATTTAAAAATATTTTTACACTTATGGAGCTTAAAGAAAATCTTGAACAAGAAAATATTAAAATGGCTAGTCTTGATTATGAAAAATCTAAAATTTCAGATGCTTTAAAAGAAAAAAGAAAAAACTTGGAAGAAATAGAAAATATTATTGATAATAATCAAATAGACTCTGAAAAGGAAAACTTTGAAAACATCTATGCTCTTTTTACATATCTTGAAAATAAAATTGAAAAAAATAATATTATTTTTCAAAATTTTGGAAGAAGTAAGACTGATGGTACTCTGTTGCATTTTAGTATAGAACTTTATGGAAATGAAAATAATATAAGAAATTTTTTTGATGAAATTGAAAATGATAAATATTTTTTGGACTTCTCAGATTCATATTTTAAGATTTTTTCAGACGAAAATATCTTACATATAAAAATTACTATGTTCACAAAAGTTTTAAATAATGTCGATAAAAGAGAATACTATGGTACAAACAACAATAAAAAAATTTTTTTCCTATCTCCTAGAGAAAATACTTCAAATAATATATCGGTTATGAGGATTGGAAATAAAGAATTTTTTAGGAAAAATTCTAATGCTATTAAAAAAGATGACCAAGAAGAAGATAAAAAAGAAAAAAATAAAAAATCAAATGCTCAAAAGGAGGAAAACAAATGAAAAAATTGATTTTAATATTTTTTATGTTATTTAATTATCTGCTTTATTCTTCAAACTTACCTAGAGATGTAGATATAATAAATATGCCTCTACACGATGTTTTATCAATATTATCAAAAGAAAGTGGAGAAAACATAATATGTAGTAATGATGCTAAAGATTTAATAATAGATACATATTTTAATAAAGGTGAAAATATTGATATTATTTTACAAGGTCTAGCTAATACTTATGACTTAAATATTAGAAATGAAAATAATATGAAAATTTTATATCTTCAAAAAGAAGAAAATTCAAAAAAGGCAAAAATTATTGGAAAAATTATGGCAAATGGAAAAAGTGTAGTCGGTGCAAAAATTGAATTGAAAGATATTAATAAAATAGCATATTCTGATAAAAATGGATTTTTTATTATTGATGGTATACCTAAAAATGTCTATTTATGTAAAATTTCTAAAGATGGATACGAAGAAAAAGGAGAAATCATAGATACAAATAAGTCTATAACAAAAATTAATATACATTTAGAAAAAAATTCAACTGATGATTTTGAAAATTTAAACATTGAAAATGAAAATTTTTATGAAAACGGAAATAAAATTTTATATACAAAAACTTTTTCTATAAAAAATATTTCTTCAAAAGAAGTCGAAACTAGCTTAAAAGAAACTTTTGGAGATAGTATAAAAGTAAGTTCTTTAGAAAAAGTAAATAAATTAATAGTTAATGCTGAAAGAGATATTTTAGATAATGTTACTTCTGTTATAGAAAATATTGATAAAAATCCTAGACAGGTAAAAATTTCTTCTGAAATCTTAGACATATCTAATAATTTATTTCAAGAACTTGGTTTTGATTGGTTTTATAGTAGGAATAAGATTTCAGGAAATGATTTTGCTATTAGGTATCCTGGAAAAGTATTCGGATATCCCGGAACTATTTTAAATCTTTCTAGAAATTATAGAAATAAAGAAGATGTATTAAATATAGGTTTAAAATTATTACAAGAAAATAATGATATAGTTGTAAGTTCTATCCCAACATTAACAATAGCTAGTGGAGAAGAGGGAGAATTTAAAGTTACAGATGAAGTTATTGTAGGAATAAGGAACGAAAAAAGAGATGATAAAAATAACAAAAACAATAAAAACGATAAAAGTAATAAATATCGAAACTCTGAGCCAGTTTTTAGAGAAGCAGGGCTTGTTATGAAAGTTAAACCATTTATAAAAGATAATGATAACATCATTTTAGAAATAAGTTTAGAATTAAGTGAGTTTAAATTAAAAAGCAATTCATCCAAAGGAAATGAAATCAATTCTGGAACTTATAATTCTGATGGTGGTTCAAAAAGTGGGAGAAGCCTAAAAACAAAAGTTAGACTTAAAAATGGGGACACTATATTACTTGGAGGCCTAAAAAGAACTCTCCAACAAACTATAGAAAATAAAATTCCATTTTTAGGTGATATTCCAATTATTGGTTTCTTTTTCAAAAATACAACTAAAAGAAATGAAAATTCAGATATGTATATAAAATTAACTGTAAATATAGAAAAAATTTAAAAAGTATATCAAAAACTGTATTGACAAAAGAAAAAAAATATACTATACTTACTAAAGTAATGGGGATATAGCTCAGTTTGGGAGAGCGACGCACTTGCACTGCGTAGGTCAGCGGTTCGATCCCGCTTATCTCCACCATTATTTTAGTCGAGTAGAAGGTTTTACCTTCTTTTATTTTACAATTTTATATGGGGATGCAAAGGTTTCGACGGGGTTATGAGGTTATAGGTAGCAGGTCAGGTTTGTCGCTGTGAGAGACTAACTACATCGTTTAGATGGAAATGAAAATTACGCTTTAGCTGCTTAGTTCAGCTACACCTTGGATGACTTTTTCTATACGGGTTTTCTAAAGGTGTCGACTAGTATAGATTACCATAAGTGATTTCTCTAAGCTCATGGGAAAACTTTAGAGGATAGTTTTAATTAGCCCTGTTTACGGGAATAATTAATACGAAATTTAATAGTAAACTAAACTTGTAGAAGCTTATGATTATTGTGATTTCGGACACGAGTTCGACTCTCGTCATCTCCACCATTATTTAATTTTATACTTTTCTATAAAATAATAAAAAAATCGGGTTAGTCAATATTCAACCCGATTTTATTTTTTTATTCAACTACACTTTTAAAAAATCTTTTAACTTTTTTCATAAAATTTGATTTTTGTTCATAATTTTTTTCATTCAAACTTTCTTCAAATTTTTCTAACAACTCTTTTTGTTTTTCAGTTAATTTTTTTGGAGTTTCTATAGTAAGTTTTACCATAATATCTCCGGTATGATCACTTCTTAAAGATTTAATTCCTTCTCCACGAACTCTCATTAATTTTCCACTTTCAGTTCCTTCAGGAATTTTTATCATTTTTTTACCGTTTAAAGTTGGAATTTCTACTTCTCCTCCTATAACAGCTGTTGCATAAGATATAGGTACTTCACAATGTAAATCTATTCCATATCTTTCAAAAATGTCATGCTTTTTAATTCTAATAACTATATATAAGTCTCCACTAGGTCCACCATTTTCACTAGCTTCACCAAAACCACTATATCTTAATTTTTGTCCCTCATCAATACCTGCTGGGACTGTTATTTTCTTTTCAATAGTTTCTTTTTCAGTTCCAACTCCATGACAATGAGAGCATTTCTTTTCAGGTACCTTTCCTTTTCCATGACAATCTGGACAAACAGTTTGTGATTGCATAACTCCTAAAATAGTTCTTTGTTGAGTTACTATTGTTCCCTTACCATTACATCTAGAACATGTCTTAGTTTTTCCATCTTCTCCTCCTGTTCCATGGCAATGTGAACATTGAGCAGTTCTTTTATATTTTATAGTTTTTTCTACTCCTTTGGCAGCTTCCTCTAAAGTAATTTCAAGCCCTAGTCTAATATCATCTCCAGGTTCTTGATAGTTTCTTCTGGAAGAACCTCCACCAAAGCCTCCAAAACCACTAAAACCTCCACCACCAAAAATATCTCCAAATATATCTCCGAAGTCAAAGCCACCAGCATTAAATCCACCACCAAAACCAGCTCCACCTTGCTCAAAAGCAGCATGTCCAAACTGGTCATATTGTTGTTTCTTTTGACTATCAGAAAGAATTTGATAAGCTTCATTTACTTCTTTAAACTTTTCTTCTGCATCTTTTTTTTCTGCATCGCTTGCATTTGCAAACTTATCAGGGTGATATTTCATAGCAGCTTTTCTATATGCCTTCTTTATATCACTTTCTCCTGCATTTTTATCTATTCCAAGGACTTCATAGTAGTCTCTTTTAGCCATAATTTCCCTCCACCTCCTATTTAATATTCAATTAGTTATTATATTTTATTTAAAACTTTTTTCAAGTTCCAAAAGATATTTTTTTATCTCAATTCCTTTATTCTTATCTTCTCCACCACTGTATCCACCAAGTTTACCATCTTTTGATATAATTCTATGACAAGGGATAATTATTGGAATACAATTTTTACCATTGGCTGAACCAACAGCTCTAAGTGCTTTCTCATTTCTTATCATCTTAGCTTCTTCACTGTATGAAATAGTTTGTCCATAAGGTACTTTTGCTAAAGCGTTCCAACATTGTTTTTGAAACTCAGTTCCTTTAATATCTAATTCAATATTAAATTCTTTTCTCTCTCCATTAAAATATTCTTCCAATTGTTCACTACATTTTTTCGTTAAAGGAGATTCATTAAAAATATTATATAGATCTTTTCTTGTTTGAATATCCATATTTCCTAAAAAATTAATTTCACTTATACCTTCTTTTTCTTCAATTATTTCTAAATATCCAATTTCTTTATTGTATAAAAATGAAATTCCTTTAATATTTTTCATACTTTTCTCCTTCTAACTAAAAGTATAAACTCAAATAACAAAATTAGTCTCTGACGTCCGTATTAGTTCGAAGAGCCTATATTTATTGAGCTCGTAGAACTCATACGGCTGTCAAGAGACTTTATTATTTTATTATTAGTCTACAACTTCTGCTTCTGCTACATCTTCATCTTTTTTGTCAGAACCTGCATTAGCTCCTGCTTGTTGTTGAGCTTGAGCCTGAGCTTGTGCTTCTTTATATAATTCTTCTGCAAATTTATGAGATACTTGAGATAATTTTTCCATAGCTGAATCTATTGCTGATTTATCATCACTATCTTTAACTTTCTTTAATTCTTCAATAGCTTCTTCTATATTCTTCTTATCTCCTTCGCTTACTTTATCAGGATTTTCTTTTAAAGTCTTTTCAGTAGCAGAAATTAATTGGTCTGCTCTATTTCTTGTTTCTACTAATTCTTGGAATTTTTTATCTTCTTCAGCATGAGCTTCTGCTTCTTTAGTCATTCTTTCAATTTCATCTTTAGAAAGATTGCTTGATCCAGAAATAGTTACTTTATTTTCTTTTCCTGTTCCTAAATCTTTTGCAGATACATGAACTATACCGTTAGCATCTATATCAAATGTAACTTCTATTTGAGGTACTCCTCTTGGAGCAGCAGGTATACCTTCAAGGTTAAATTCTCCTAACTTGTGGTTATCTGCAGCTCTTGATCTTTCACCTTGTAATACATTTATAGTAACTGCTGGTTGATTATCTACAGCTGTTGAGTAAACTTGTGATTTTTTAACTGGGATAGTAGTATTCTTTTCTATCATTTTTGTAAATACTCCACCAAGAGTTTCAATTCCTAATGATAATGGAGTTACATCAAGAAGTAATACATCTTTAACATCTCCCATTAATACTCCACCTTGTATTGCAGCACCTGCAGCAACAACTTCATCAGGATTTATTCCTTTATTAGGTTTCTTTCCAAAGAAATTTTCAACCCATTCTTGAACTGCTGGTATTCTTGTAGAACCTCCAACAAGTAAGATTTCATCTATTTCATTAGCTGATAAGCTAGCATCTCTTAAAGCAGTTTTTGTTGGTTCTTGAGTTGCTTCAACTAAATGTCTAGTTAAATCATTAAATTTAGCTCTAGTTAACTTCATTTCTAAGTGTTTAGGCCCTGTTGCATCCATAGTTATAAATGGTAATGAAATTGAAGTTTCCATTAATGTTGATAATTCTTTTTTAGCTTTTTCTGCAGCATCTTTTAATCTTTGGTAAGCCATTTTATCATTTGATAAATCTATTCCACTTTCTTTTTTAAATTCTGCAACCAACCATTTTATAATTTCTGCATCAAAATCATCTCCACCTAAGTGGTTATTTCCTGCTGTTGATATAACTTCTATAACACCATCAGATATTTCAAGAACTGATACGTCAAATGTTCCTCCACCAAGGTCAAATACTAATACTTTTTCTTCTTTTTTCTTTTCAAGTCCATAAGCAAGTGCAGCAGCTGTTGGTTCGTTTATAATTCTTTTTACATCTAATCCAGCTATTGTTCCAGCATCTTTTGTTGCTTGTCTTTGAGAATCTGTAAAGTAAGCAGGTACTGTGATAACAGCTTCTTTAATTTCTTCTCCTAAGTATGCTTCAGCATCTTTTTTTAATTTTTGTAATGTTTTAGCAGAAATTTCTTGTGGAGTGTATTTCTTTCCAAAAATTTCTACTTTGTAATCAGAACCCATGTGAGTTTTGATTGAACTTACAGTTGAAGTAGGATTTGTTACAGCTTGTCTTTTTGCTATTTCTCCTACAACTACTTCTCCATTATCTTTAATGTTTACAACTGATGGAGTTGTTCTTGCTCCTTCAGAGTTTGGTATTATTGTTGCACTTCCACCTTCCATTATTGCCACACAAGAGTTTGTTGTTCCTAAATCAATTCCTATTATTTTACTCATTTTTTTCCTCCTATAATCTATCTATATTTTTTTATTACCAAAATTATTATTTCTTACAAACTGTTACCATTGCAGGTCTTATTACTTTTCCTTTCATTGTGTAACCTTTCTGTAAAACTTTTACTATTTCATCATTTTTAAAATCATCATTTGCTTCAACTGCAACAGCATTATGGTACATTGGATCAAATGCTCCTTCAGCTTTAATCTCTTCAACTCCTTCTGAAGTCATAAGATCTTTTAAATTTCTAACTATCATTTCAACACCTTGTAAAAGTGAGTCAAAATTCTTACTTTCAACTGAAGACTCTATAGCTCTTTCAAGATTATCTAAACTTCCTAAAAATTGAGTTATAATTTTTTCAGAAGCAAATTTTTTAAGTTCTTCAACTTCTTTTTCTTTTCTTTTAGTAAAGTTTTGAAAATCTGCTTGTTTTCTTAAATAATCATTTTTCAAACCTTCTATTTCAAGCTTTAATTTTTCTATTTCTTCATTATTATGTTTGTGTCCATGTTTTCCACAACAACTGTGTCCTCCATGCTTGTGTTCATGATTTTCTTCTTTTACTTCATTTTTTTCTTCAACTTTCTCATCTACAACTTCCGTAGCTTCTTTTATTTCTTCTTCATTTTTTATGTCTTGCATTACACCCTCCTCAAGCTATTTTTTTATTTTTTCCATAGAATTTATTACTTTATTAACTTCCCTACTAACATGATTTATAAGTCCCATAGTCTTAGAGTAAGCCATTCTTTTTGGCCCCATAACTCCAATAATTCCTTGAGAACCTCCTATATCATATATTGAATAAACGAAACTAAAATCTTCAAGTTCTTTTATTCCAAGCTCATCACCCAATATAACATTGACATTTGTTTTTGAATTTTCTTTAGCTTTTTGGTCTATTAATCTCTCAAATAGTTCTCTAATATCTTTTCTCTCATTAAAAAATTCCATTATATTAGCAATCTCAGATATATTTTCATTTTTTAACATACTAGGAAGATTATTAATAAAATATTTATTTAGGTCTTCCTCTTCCTCATTTTCATAAATAATATCAGTAGTTTCTATAAAGAATTTCTCTATGTCTCTAACAGAAATTTCATTATTTTTTATCTTTTCATTCAATTCCAAAGTTTTCTTTTCAAGTTCATCTTTTGTAATCGGGTAAGATAAATGTATATTTTTACTTTTAACTCTTCTGTCATCTGTTATAACCACTGCCATAATCAGATATTCATCTATATAAACCGTTTCAATACGACTAATTTTTTGATTATCTGTCTTTGGCTCTATTGCAATACCAGCATAATTTGTTAGACTAGATAATAAATTTGATGTTTTTTTCAAAACATTTTCAAGTTCATCAATTCTCCTGTTATATACATTATTTATATTCTCTATTTCTTCCTGAGTTATTCTTTCTATTTTTAAAAGCTCTGTTAGATAATATTTATACCCCATATCTGTTGGAATTCTACCTGATGAAGTATGAGTCTTTTCAATGAAACCCATATCTTCCAAATCAGCCATAACATTTCTTATCGTAGCTGACGATAGTTCAATTCCATATTTCTTTACTAATGTTCTTGATCCTATTGTATCTCCAACAGTAAGATAATAATCAACAATAGCATTAAGTACAAGTTTTTCCCTATCAGAAATGCTCATAACTCACACCTCTCTCTTTTTTTGTTAGCACTCATTTAAAAAGAGTGCTAAGATTTATAAAAACATAATACTACAGTATTTTTATTTTGTCAATAACTTTTTTATTTTACTATTTCTAAACTTGGAGAGTTTATAAAATCATAAGGAAAGACAAAAATTCCCCCATCTGAATCTATATCTAGTTCAATCCCCAATTCTTTTGCAGTTATGTAATATACATACCAAATATACTGAGAGCAATAAAACCCATTTGTGTCCATTTTATCTGTGTGTATTTTATAACTTTCTCCAAAATATTTTTTTATATTTTCAACAAGTTTTTTTCTAAATACATCATTCATATCTTTATATCTTAAAATTAAAAACTTTCTATTTTCTTCAAGCCAATAATTAAGATCTATTGCATAAGATTTTTCTCCAACTTTAGGATAATCTAAAACTAAAGTATTTGTCCCCATAATAGCTGCATGTCCAAATATACCTGTAGGATTTAATTCTTTTTCTTTTACAATAATATCTCCCTCCTGTACGTCTAACATAACAAAAGGGCCCTTAATTCCTTTCCATTCAACCTTTTCTTTTTTACTATAATTTTTTGTATTTATATTAGTACAAGCTGTTAATAATATTAAACTACTTAAAAGAATTAATTTTATTTTTTTCATTTTGACCCCCAGTTCTATTTTTATTTATTTAATATTTTTTAATTCAACTTTATTTTTATTATATCAGAAAACAATTATATGAGATAAAAAACTTTAATTTTTTTTAATTTTATGATAATATAAAGTCCATAAATTATTTTTAGGAGGATTATTATGAGATTTTATTCATATAATTACTTACTTTATAATATAGCAAAGTTTGACTGGTGGGGATTAATTTTTATTATTTTTTTAGCTTTTTGCTTTATATTTACAATATATAAATATTTCAAAGGACACAAAGATACTAAATATCGTGAGCTTGCAATAATATTATCTCTAGGTATAGTCATATTAATTAGTGTAAAAATTAGTCAGTATAAAATTTCTTCAGTAAACGACAATAAATATAGAACTGCTATTCATTTTATTGAAGTTGTTGCAAAAGATTTAAGAACAGACAAAGAAAATATTTACATAAATACATCTGCCTCTATAGATGGTGCTTTAGTGAAAGTTGGAACATCATACTATAGAGTCATTAGTGGTGATAACGGCCAAAATTATTTACTTGAAAAACTAGAAATGCACAATCCTAAAATTGAATTAATAGATATTGAGGTGAAAGAATGAGTGAGTTATCTTATATAGAAATAGCCCTTAAATTGCTTATGGGACTACTTTCTTTAATTTTTGTTATAAATTTATCTGGGAAAGGAAATCTTGCTCCATCTTCTGCAATGGACCAAGTCTTAAATTATGTATTAGGGGGAATTGTTGGAGGGGTTATTTATAATCCTTCAATAACTATTTTACAATATTTTATAATTTTAATGACTTGGACTATAATTGTTTTAGCCTTAAAATGGATAAAAACAAATAATCATTTTTTTAAAACAATTATTGATGGACAACCGACTGTAATTATAAAAAAGGGTGTACTCGATGTTGAGGCTTGCCGTAGTGTTGGACTAACAGCTAATGACATTGCTTTTAAATTAAGAAACAATAACGTTTATAGTATAAAAAAAGTTAAAAGAGCTGTACTTGAACAAAACGGACAACTTATTATAGTTTTACATGGCGAAGAAAATCCTAAATATCCTATCATTACAGATGGTACTGTTCAAACTAATATTTTAGAAGCGATTGATAAAGATATCGATTGGTTAACTACTAAACTTAATGAGCTCGGTTATGAAAATATTTCTCAAATATTTTTAGCAGAATATGAAAATGGTGAGATCTCTATTGTTAGTTATTAATTAATTTTCTACTTAAATTTATATTTTCCTATGGGATAAATAAAGTCTCTTGACAGCCGTATGAGTTCTACGAGCTCAATGAACATAGGCTCTTCGAACTAATACGGACGTCAGAGACTCATTTTGATATTTAAATTTATACTTTTCTTATAAATAAAAAGGTATTCATTTTTATATTATCAATAATGATAGTAGTAAATGAATACCTTATATTTTTTATAATTTTTTTTAATTTTTATCTTAGAATAATCCTGATATTACTCCGTGTTCATCTATATCTATAACTTCTGCTGATGGTTTTTTAGGTAGTCCTGGCATATCTATTATATCTCCTGCCATAGCTATAACAAATCCTGCTCCAACTGCTAAACGAAGATCGTTTATAGTTACTTTAAATCCACTTGGTTTTCCTAATAATGCTGGATTATCAGAAATTGATTTTTGAGTTTTTGACATACATACTGGAAGTTTTTCTAGCCCCTCAGCTGCTATTGTATCAAACACTTTTTTAGTTGCAGGTGCAAATACAACTCCATCTGCTCCATAGATTTCTTTACAGATTTTTTCTATTTTTTCTCTAATAGTTAAGTTTATATCATAGAAATAGTCAAATTCAGTTTTATTATTATCTATTGCTTTTAAAACTTTTTCTGCAAGGTCTACTCCACCTTCTCCACCTTTTGCCCAAACTTCACATAGAGAAACTTCTGCTCCTCTTTCATTACAGAATTTTTCTATCATGTCTATTTGTTCATCAGTGTCTGTTATAAATTTATTAATTGCAACAACTAATGGTAATTTATATTTATTTTTGATATTATCTATATGTTTATCTAGGTTTTCTAAACCTGCTTTTAGGTCTCCTTTTCCATGATGTTCTAAAGCTCTAACTGTTGCAACTATAACAGCACAATCAGGTTTTAATCCACCAAGTCTACATTTAATATCTATAAATTTTTCTGCCCCTAAATCTGCTGCAAATCCTGCTTCTGTAACAACATAGTCAGTTAATTTTAAAGCCATTTTTGTAGCAAGTATTGAGTTACATCCATGAGCTATATTAGCAAAAGGTCCTCCATGTATGAATACTGGAGTATTTTCTAAAGTTTGAACTAGATTTGGTTTTATAGCATCTTTTAAAAGAGCTGCAACTGCTCCTTCTATATGTAAGTCTCCAACTTTTAATAGTTTTCCATCTAATGATGTTGCAAAAACTATATTTCTTATTTTTTCTTTTAATTCAGTTATTGAGTTAGATAAGCAAAGTATTGCCATTATTTCAGATCCAACTGTTATTTGGAATGAATCTTGTCTTGGATATCCATTTGCTTTTCCTCCAAGCCCTATTACTATATTTCTTAAAGCTCTATCATTCATATCAACAACTCTTTTCCAAGTTATTTTTGTTATATCGATTCCTAAAGCATTTCCTGAATTAATATGATTATCAATACAAGCTGATATTAAATTATGAGCTATACCTATTGCATGCATATCACCAGTAAAATGAAGATTTATATCTTCCATAGGAACTACTTGAGCATATCCTCCACCTGCTGCTCCACCTTTCATTCCAAATACTGGCCCTAAAGATGGTTCTCTTATTGCTGCTGCTGATAATTTCCCAATTTTATTTAATGCTTGAGTTAATCCGATAGTTACAGTTGATTTTCCTTCTCCTGCTGGTGTAGGAGTAATAGCTGTTACTAGAATTAATTTACCATTAGGTCTGTCTTTTCTTTTTTCTAAGACATCTAAATTAACTTTAGCCTTAAATTTACCATATTGTTCAATATCGTCCTCTGTTAACCCTAATTTTTTAGCAATTTCTACAATATTTTCTTTTTTCGCTGCTTGTGCAATTTGAATATCAGTCATACTTTAAAACCTCCTAAAAAATATTTATTAAAATCATTTTAAAAATTAATTAAAAAATAATTTTTTACTTAATACAATAATATCATATTTTTTTATAATTTCAACTAATATTTTATTTTTTTTACTTTTTCTATACATTTCAATATCTATTCGTTTTAATTTTTACTTTTTTTTGATATAATATTTATAAAATAAATAAAATCTCCTGACAGCCGTATGACTCTTCCGAGCTCACCGAAATGCTCTCCAGAGTAATACGGACGTCGGAGAATAATTTTTATATTAAATTTATACTTTCCTGTAGAATAAAAATAAATATTTGAAAGAAAGTTTTTTTAAAAGGAGAATTTTATGGATAATAAAATAAAATTTTTAAATTTTTATAACGATAAAGAGAAATTTCCACCTAATGAAAGACTTTGGCTTTTCTGTATGCTTATGTTGATAGCAGGTTTTTTTGGTGGTTTTACTTATTCTTTAAGAGGTAAAGTTTTTGTTAATGCTCAAACAGGTAACCTTGTTTTTTTATCATTAGGACTTGCAACTTGGGACGTTCCTTTAATAAAAAATGCACTTGCAACTTTTTTTGCATATTTTTTAGGAATTATTATTTCAGAATTGATATCAAAAGAAATTAATAAAGTTTCTAATCTTATTTGGGAAAAATTTCTTTTGTTTTTTAGTTTCATTGTAACTTTGATACTTGGATTTATACCGGAAACTATGCCATATGAAATTACAAATTTCTCAATAGCTTTTACAGCAGCTATGCAATTTAATACTTTTGAAAGAGCACACGGTATGGGTATGGCAACTCCATTTTGTACTAACCATGTTAAACAAACATCTGCTAATTTAATAAGATATATTAAAACTAAAAATAAAGACAAACTAAGAATTTCTCTAAGTCATTTATCTATGATTTTATCTTTTGTTATTGGTGCTACTAGTGCTGTATTTTTTGGTAAGATTTTTCTAGGTAAATCTATATGGATAAGTTCAATACTTCTATTGATTACTTTTTATTATTTTTGTAAATCAACAAAATAAAGTCTCTTGACAGCCGTATGAGTTCTACGAGCTCAATGAACACAGCCCCTTTGAACTAATACGGACGTCAGAGACTAATTTTCTCTATTTAATTTTATACTTTCCTTATAAAAAATAAAATCCCTTAATAGTTGTACAAGTTCTGTGAGTTTATCTAACTCTCGGAACTGATACGAAGATAAGAGATTTTTTTTAATTTAATTTTATTTCTTTTTTATTTCAAAATCCAATTCTAATCTTTCACCATATCTTAATTTGTTTCTCATTCCTTGAACAACATCATCAAGTTCTGTTAAAGCACCTAAAATATTTTTTTCTTCTGCTGTGGCTTCAATTACTTTATTTATTCCACCATTTTTTATAACAATTCTTCTATCCCCCATAAGAGCAAGAATAGGGTCATGAGTTGCCATCAATACTATCTTATTGTTTCCAACAAGTAAGTCTAGTGCTTTTTTTCTATCTATACCTGCATTTTCTATTTCATCTATAAGAACTATTGGAGATGTACTCAAAATTGCAGTATCTGCTATCATTAATGCTCTTGATTGACCTCCACTCAAACTTGTTATTGGAGTATCTATTGTAAACTTTTCACCTGCAAGCTCATTAGCTTGATTAAATATTTTTTCCACTACACTTTCTCTATCTAATACAAGTCTACTTTCAGCATGTAAATCTATAAATTCTCTAACTGATAAATCCATTACAAAATTCATATTTTGTGAAAGTTGAGCAACTAACTTATAACTTGGAGAAAATCTTTTTTTTGCATCCATCAATTCTCCATTAACGAGAATTGTTCTTTTTGTTGGAGTGTCTCCTTGAGCTCCCCATTCTATATCAGCTAGTAGTCTACTTTTTCCAGAACCTGTTGGTCCTACTATGGCAACAATTTCTCCTGCCTTTATTACTAATTCTTCATAACCTTCTTTTTCTCCTTTTTTATTATATCCTGGAAGTAAAGTTATGCTTTCAACTTTTTGCTCTGTAACTCCAAGTATATCCAAAAGGTCAAAATCCATTTCTTCTAATTCATTATTATCTATACTCATTCCCTCTCCTTAATCTATACCTATGAATTGTTTCTATTATACTTATAATCTTAACAAGCTATTTTATTGCTCCTCAAAATTTATTTTTCTTATATTTCCAAGTTGATAACTACTTCCAATTCTAGTTTCTCCTAAGCAATATGAACATACTGCCGAAGGTAATGGAAATCTTAATTTTCTTTCTAATACTGTATCTATTTCTTCATTGTTATCCATTATTAAAGAACCAAATTCATAAGTTCCTTGTCCTGTTAAACCATTTATATGGATAATAGCAGCCTTTGGATTTACTGCTTGTACTCTAGATGCAAAAACCTCTCTTTCAGCTTGAGAAACTATATCACCTTTAGTTATAACAACTATATCAGCAAGTTTTAACATAGGTCCGATTTTTTTAGGAGTATTTATTCCACTTAAATTATCTATAACGCAAACAGCCTTAATATCTTTTAAATAAGGAGAACATCTATTACATAGTCCAGCACTTTCTGTTATTAGCAAATCTAAATTATTTGATTGCCCCCATTGAACAACCTCTTCTATGTTACTTGCAAAAAAATGATCTGGACAAACAGAACCTGATAAGCCTTTCTTTACAAGTATTCCAGCTTTTTCATACAACACATCGTCATCTGTGTACAAACAGTCAAATTTTACTATTCCTACTTTTATATTTTGTGCCTTAAAGCTCTCTATTGTTTTAATTATAAGAGATGTTTTTCCTGATGAAGGTGGTCCTGACACTGTTATTAGTTTCATTATTCTCCTGCTCCTTCTTTAAATGTTTTTTCACACTTTTTAATTAAGTCTCCCATATCGTTTGAATATATAAAATCCCATCCAACCCATAAAAGTGGTCTTCCGTTTACTGGATTTATAACATCAGGGTGAACACTCGGGAATAAACCTTGGTTTGCTAATGTATCTCCTACTGCTTTTCCACTCATAAATTTAATTATTTTATCCAATTCTTTAGCTTTACTAGCTTTAGTTAACATAAATATAGGAGAAATAATAGCTCCTTCTGCTGGCCATATAACTTCTTTTGGTCCTTTTTCTGGAACCATTTTTGAGAAGAAATAAGGCATAATTGTTACAACTGGCTCTTTTGCTTCTATCATTTGAGCAGGATGTAAATTTGAAAGTAAAGATCTTCCTAAATTTCTAACCCCTTCAAAACCAAATAATTTATATATATGAATAAGTATTGAATTAAACAAATCAAAATCAGCTATTGGTAAAGAAACTGATTTTTCAAATTCTGGCTTTAATAAGTCAGCCCAAGATCTTGGAACTTCTCTACCATTTAATCCATTTTTATTAACAATAAAGATAGCTGGTACAACACCCAACATTGAATAATCTCCATGTGGATCTTTTAATTGTATGTTGTCATTATTAAAATCTTTGTTGTATTCTTTAATTCCTGTCATATCTTTAAATATTCCTTGTTCCTTAAATTTTCCCATTAAATCTTTATCAAAGAACAAGTCAAAACCTGCAGAAATAAACATATCTGCTAATTTATCTACATCATTTTTTTCTATAACTTCTTCTTTTATCCACCCAAGTCCAACATAAGCAGATTTTAATTCATATTTTACTTTTATATCTTTATTATCTGATAAATATTTTTCAAATCCTTCAAGTAAAGGTATTCTTACTGGACAAGGAAGAAGTCCCATAAGAGAAGCTTCTTTAACTTCTGTATCTTCTCTATCAGTAGAAGCAATAGCTTGTTGCAAAATAGGAATAAAAGCATCTACATCTTCCTTTTTTATCATCATAGCTTTTTCCAAAGAAATATCTTTCAATTTTTCTAAAACTCTCGGATTATCTAAACCTTTAAATCCAATATTTGTAAATACAGGGATTGTTTCAGGATATTTTTCTACTATTGATTTTATTGACATTGATTTACTTATATACATTTTTTTATTCTCCTTATCTAGAATTTTTATTTTTATTTACATTTTCTTATTTTTTATTTCTTGATTAATTATACTACAATTTATTTTAAATTGTATGTAACATTTGTTACTAAAAAAATCAAGAATTTTATATATTTTAAATTTTATAAAATAGAGCTACTTATTTCATATATAAAGTCTTTTAATAATAGTATAATTCTCAGAACAGAATGAACATAAGCTCTTTAAACTAATGCAGATAGAGTAAAAAAGTCTCCTGACAGCCGTATGACTCTTCCGAGCTCACCGAAATTCTCTCCAGAGTAATACGGACGTCGGAGACTAATTTTCATATTAAATTTATACTTTACTATATAATAACAAAAAAAGAGAAGCATTAGCTTCTCTTCATTCATAGCTTGGCAAATCCATACTCTCCCAGGCCGCTTCCAGCCAAGTACCATCAGCGTATATGGGCTTAACTTCTAGGTTCGGAATGTTACTAGGTGTACCCCCATAGCTATTCTCACCAAGCAATTTAATTGTATTATATATTATTAATATATGCAAGTCTGAACACTTGAAACTATATAGTAGACTTAGGTTAAAACTACGATAATTAGTATTGGTCAGCTAAATACATTGCTGTACTTACACCCCCAACCTATCAACCTCCTAGGCTCGAAGGTATCTTAAAAGAATACTTATCTTGAAGTTAGTTTCCCGCTTAGATGCTTTCAGCGGTTATCTATTCCAAACGTGACTACCCAGCTGTGCCACTGGCGTGACAACTGGTACATCAGAGGTTTGTCCATCCCGGTCCTCTCGTACTAAGGACAGATCTTCTCAATATTCTAACGCCTACAGTGGATAGGGACCGAACTGTCTCACGACGTTCTGAACCCAGCTCACGTACCGCTTTAATGGGCGAACAGCCCAACCCTTGGGACCTTCTCCAGCCCCAGGATGCGATGAGCCGACATCGAGGTGCCAAACCCTACCGTCGATATGGACTCTCGGGTAGGATCAGCCTGTTATCCCCAGGGTAGCTTTTATCCGTTGAGCGACGACCCTTCCATTCGGAATCGCCGGATCACTATGTCCTGCTTTCGCATCTGCTCGACCCGTCAGTCTTGCAGTCAAGCTCTCTTATGCCATTGCACTCTATGGTTGATTTCCATCCAACCTGAGAGAACCTTTGAACGCCTCCGTTACTCTTTCGGAGGCGACCGCCCCAGTCAAACTGCCCACCTAGCACTGTCTCCGTGGCTACAAACCACAGATTAGAATTTCAGCATTGAATGGTTGGTATTCCACCGATGACTCCGATACAGCTAGCGCCATACCATCATAGTCTCCCAACTATCCTATACATGCAATGCCAAAACCCAATACCAAGCTACAGTAAAGCTCCATGGGGTCTTTCCGTCCTACTGTAGGTAACCGGTATCTTCACCGGTAATACAATTTCACCAGGCCTCCCGTCAAGACAGCGCTCAAATCATTACACCATTCGTGCAGGTCGGAACTTACCCGACAAGGAATTTCGCTACCTTAGGACCGTTATAGTTACGGCCGCCGTTCACCGGGGCTTCAATTCGGAGCTCTCACTCCTCCTCTTAACCTTCCGGCACTGGGCAGGTGTCAGCCCATATACATCGCCTTACAGCTTAGCATAGACCTGTGTTTTTGTTAAACAGTTGCTTGAGCCTCTTCACTGCGACCCTCAAACGCTTTCTAGCGCGTAGCTAGTAACATCTAAGGGCTCCCCTTCTCCCGAAGTTACGGGGTTATTTTGCAGAGTTCCTTAACGAGAGTTAGCCTGTCCGCCTTAGATTTCTCATCCTGACCACCTGTGTCGGTTTACAGTACGGGCAGTCATACATTAACGCTAGAAGCTTTTCTCGGCAGCGTGGGATTTGCGCATTAACCTTACGGCTATACATCACACCTTAAGTATAATCTAACGGATTTTCCTATTAGATCACTCTACATGCTTATACGGACACTTCCGTTCGTCCGCGCGCATACCCTTCTGCGTCCCTCCATCACAATATATGACTGGCACAGAAATATTAATCTGTTTTCCATTCGCCTACGCAATATAGCCTGGGCTTAGGTCCCGGCTTACTCAGGGAAGACAAGCTTTACCCTGAAAACCTTGGTCTTCCGGCGAGGGGGATTCTCGCCCCCTTTCTCGCTACTTATTCCTGCATTCTCACTTCTGATACCTCCAAAGTCGGTTACCCTTCTCCTTCAACGGCCTACAGAACGCTCTCCTACCAATCCTTACGGATTCCACAGCTTCGGTTTATAACTTAGCCCCGTTACATTGTCGGCGCAGAGACTCTCGACTAGTGAGCTATTACGCACTCTTTAAAGGTGTGGCTGCTTCTAAGCCAACCTCCTAGTTGTTTGTGAATCTCCACCTCCTTTCCCACTTAGTTATAATTAGGGACCTTAGCTGGTGGTCTGGGTTGTTTCCCTTTCGACGATGGAAGTTAACTCCCATGGTCTCACTCCTGAGCTTTTAAATTATGGTATTCGGAGTTTGATTGATTTCAGTAAGCAATACGCCCCCTAGATCATTCAGTGCTCTACCCCCATAATTGAACACTCAAGGCTGCACCTAGATGCATTTCGGAGAGAACGAGCTATCTCCTGGTTCGATTGGCTTTTCACCCCTAAACCTACCTCATCCCCCAACTTTTCAACGGCGGTGGGTTAGGACCTCCACTGTGTCTTACCACAGCTTCATCCTGGACAGGTTTAGATCACCAGGTTTCGCGTCTACGCCAAACGACTAAATCGCCCTATTAAGACTCGGTTTCCCTACGGCTCCGTTATACTTAACCTCGCCGTTTAACGTAACTCGCAGGATCATTCTCCAAAAGGCACGCCATCACCATTACTGGCTCTGACCGCTTGTAAGCACACAATTTCAGGTTCTATTTCACTCCCCTCCCGGGGTTCTTTTCACCTTTCCCTCACGGTACTATGCGCTATCGGTTAGTAAGAGTATTTAGCCTTATGAGATATGGTCCTCACTGATTCACACAGAATTCCTCGTGTTCCATGTTACTTGGGATCAAAGTTATACGTATATCGGAGTACCCATACAGGACTTTCACCTTCTACGGTTTATCTTTCCAGATAATTCTAGTTAAGCGATATACAATATTGAATAGCTTACAGTTCTTCAGCACTCTGTCCCTCAACCCCTTAAACGCAACGGCTGTATCCTTGACACGTTTAAGGTTTAGGCTTGACCCATTTCGCTCGCCGCTACTTTGGGTATCGTTTTTACTTTCTTTTCCTCGCGTTACTTAGATGTTTCAGTTCACGCGGTTCCCTCTTTCGTATTAAGACTTCATCTTAATAGATTGCTCCATTCGGAAATCCTAGACTCTTACGTTCGTTTGCAACTTATCTAGGCTTATCGCAGCTTACCACGTCCTTCATCGGCTCTTACTACCAAGGCATCCTTTGTGTGCCCTTAATTATTTTAACCTATTTTTTGACAGCTAACTCTAAGAAATTGTTAGAGTTAATTTTTTTCTTGTTTGTTCTACTATATAGTTTCCAATGTTCAGATAATGGTGGAGATAAGCGGGATCGAACCGCTGACCTACGCAGTGCAAGTGCGTCGCTCTCCCAAACTGAGCTATATCCCCATATGGTGCGTTTGAGTGGACTTGAACCACCGACCTCACGCTTATCAGGCGTGTGCTCTAACCAGCTGAGCTACAAACGCATTCAGTAATGTAAAGAACATTACCAATAGAATAGAGAAAGACATATACTCCTTAGAAAGGAGGTGATCCATCCGCACGTTCCCGTACGGATACCTTGTTACGACTTCACCCCAATCGCTAATCACACCCTCGGAGCATCCCTCCTTACGGTTAGGCCTGCTACTTCAGGTGCAACCAACTCTCGTGGTGTGACGGGCGGTGTGTACAAGACCCGAGAACGTATTCACCGCAACATAGCTGATTTGCGATTACTAGCGATTCCAACTTCATGTACTCGAGTTGCAGAGTACAATCCGAACTAAGAATAGTTTTCTGAGATTAGCTCCCCCTCGCAGGTTTGCGACTCTCTGTACTACCCATTGTAGCACGTGTGTAGCCCAGCGTATAAGGGGCATGATGACTTGACGTCATCCCCACCTTCCTCCTGCTCATCGCAGGCAGTATCGCATGAGTCCCCAACTTAATGATGGTAACATACGAAAGGGGTTGCGCTCGTTGCGGGACTTAACCCAACATCTCACGACACGAGCTGACGACAGCCATGCACCACCTGTCTTTAGGTTTCCCCGAAGGGACACTGACATATCTCTACGTCATTCCTAAGATGTCAAACGCTGGTAAGGTTCCTCGCGTTGCGTCGAATTAAACCACATGCTCCACCGCTTGTGCGGGTCCCCGTCAATTCCTTTGAGTTTCATACTTGCGTACGTACTCCCCAGGCGGATTACTTATCGCGTTAGCTTGGGCGCTGAGGTTCGACCCCCAACACCTAGTAATCATCGTTTACAGCGTGGACTACCAGGGTATCTAATCCTGTTTGCTACCCACGCTTTCGCGCTTTAGCGTCAGTATCTGTCCAGTAAGCTGGCTTCCCCATCGGCATTCCTACAAATATCTACGAATTTCACCTCTACACTTGTAGTTCCGCTTACCTCTCCAGTACTCTAGTTAACCAGTTTCCAACGCAATACGGAGTTGAGCTCCGCATTTTCACATCAGACTTAATTAACCGCCTAGACGCGCTTTACGCCCAATAAATCCGGATAACGCTTGTGACATACGTATTACCGCGGCTGCTGGCACGTATTTAGCCGTCACTTCTTCTGTTGGTACCGTCACTTTCTTCTTCCCAACTGAAAGCACTTTACATTCCGAAAAACTTCATCGTGCACACAGAATTGCTGGATCAGACTTTTGGTCCATTGTCCAATATTCCCCACTGCTGCCTCCCGTAGGAGTAAGGGCCGTGTCTCAGTCCCCTTGTGGCCGTTCACCCTCTCAGGCCGGCTACCCATCATCGCCTTGGTGAGCCGTTACCTCTCCAACTAGCTAATGGGACGCAAAGCTCTCTCACAGCGCATATAGCTTTCATAATCAAATGATGCCATTCGATCATAATATTCGGTATTAGCATTCGTTTCCAAATGTTGTCCCAAACTGTGAGGCAAATTCTTTACGCGTTACTCACCCGTCCGCCACCCAAACCGAAGTTCAAGTAGACTTGCATGTGTTAAGCATTCTGTCAGCGTTCATCCTGAGCCAGGATCAAACTCTTCGTTCAATCTTTTTTAAAGCTCATTTGCTTTTTTGTTTACACCAAATTTATGGTTGCTTTTTGTCTTTTCTCTATTCTGTTGTTAATGTCCTTTGTCACATTGACTTCTATAATGATATCACTCTTTATGGTTTATGTCAATATTTTTTTTACTTTTTTTTATTTTTTTCTTTATTGTTTTTTTCTTTTTTAATTTCAATAATTTTTACTATTTTTTTAACAAATAAAATAAATTTATTTTTTTATATAGATTAAATAAACTCTCTTAACAGCCATATGACTCTTCCGAGCTCACCAAAATGCTCTCCAGAGTAATACGGACATCGGAGACTAATTTTGCTATTTAATTTTATACTTTCCTATAGAATAAAAAAACTGTTACACACAGTTTAAACACTTATATGTAACAGTTATGTTAATATACATTTATTAATTTATATAAAAAATGTCATAATATACAAAATTATTGTAACTGAAATTGCCATAATCAATAAAAGAGGTAAAACAAATTTCAACCATTTATTATATGAAATTCCTACTATTTGTAAAACAACAAATATAAGACCGGTAGGAGTAATAAACATAATCATACCTTGTCCCCAGCTATAAGCATCTACAACTGTCGATCTTGGTATACCTACAGTATCTGCTAATGGAGCTAAAATAGGCATAGATAACACTGCTAATCCTGATGTAGATGGTATAAATATTCCTAAAAATGCATAAACAAAAAGTAGAACTACTGAAAATAATCCTCCATTCATTCCTGATATCATTTTTGATGAATAATACAAGAAAGTATCAGAAATCATACCATTTTCCATTACTATATTTATTGCTCTTGCTAAACCTATTATTAATGTTACTCCCACAACTTCTGATGCTCCAACAATAAAACTGTTTACAGCTTCTTTCTCAGTAAGCCCTGATAAAAACATTATTATTATAGCAACACCAAAAAACATTGCTGCTATTTCTTGGAACCACCAATCTAATTTTGACACTCCCCAAATCATAACTAAAAATTGAAATATGAAAAGTAATAATATTATTTTTTTTCTCCACGTAAATTTCTCGTTAGATTCTTCCTCAGTTTCTTTTAAAAATCTACTTTTTATCTCTTCATTTTCTTTATAGACTAAGGAAAGTTCTGGATTTTTTTTCACTTTCTTTATATACCTATAAATATAAACGAGGTTTAATATTGAAAACACAATTAAAGCCACAAATCTAAATTTTAACCCTTCATTAAAAGAAATTCCAGCAGCATTTGATGCTATTATTACCGAGAATGGATTCACTGTTGAAAACATACAACCTACAGCTGCTCCTAATAGTAGTGTTGCTGTCCCTACCATCGCATCAAAACCATTTACTAAAAATAAAGGCATTAAAATTGCATAAAATGGAATAGTTTCTTCCCAAAAACCAAATACAGTCCCACCTAAAGCAAATAAGAAAAAAGTAATAATTACTAATAAAAACTCTTTTCCTTTTGCTTTTGTAGAAATATTTTTCATAGCTATATTAAATGTTCCGGTTTTATTTATAATTCCAATTATTCCACCTAAAATTAAAATAAAAATTATTATATCAATCGAATCTACGATTCCTGTTATAGGAGCTGCTATAAGCTCTTTTAAATTTTGAGCTTTATTCTCTAATTTTACATATGTATTAGGAATAGCCATTGGCTTTTTTATAGCTCCATTCTTAAATTTATCTATATCTATATTTATCCCTAATTTGTTTAAAGTCTCTTGACTTGCTTCTAACTCAACATCTTCATCACTTTGATTATGAACAACAAAAAATTTTTTCTCTTGATTGTACGAAATTCTTGAATATTTTCCTGCCGGTACTATATGGGTTAACATAGTTACCACAATTAAAATTAAAAACAATACTGTATAAGCTGTCGGAAATTCAAAATTTTTTCTTTTCACCTATCACTCCCCCTTAAAATTATTTTTTAAAATACACGAAATTTTATAACTTTAAGGCTTGTTTGTCAAATGTTTTTTTACTTTGTAATTTAAGAAATAAAAATACAAAAAAAAGTATCTTAAAAACTATATTAGTGTTAATTATGTTTATTATCTAATATAGATATAAGAAGCTAATTTTGCTACTTATTTTTACACTTCCCTTAAAATAAAATCTCTTGACAGCCGTATGAGTTCTACGAACTCAATAAACACAGGCTCTTCGAACTAATACGGACGTCAGAGACTAATAAGTATTTAAATTTATACTTTCCTATAAAAAGAAAAAAACTCTCTACCTTTTTAAAGTATAGAGAGTTTTCTAAAAATATTATTCTTCTACTTTATCTTCATCAGAGAAAAACTTTTCTTTCACTACCTCAGTAATGTATTTTCTAAGTTCAGAACATATTGGGTGAACAATATCTTTATATTCGTTATTATACATTTTTTTTGAAGGCATAGCTACAAATAGTCCTTGTTCCCCTTCCATAAGTTTTAATCCATGAATGACTAAACAATCATCTAACGTTATGTCTACGTATGCTTTTAATCTTTCGAATTTGTCATCATCAATCTTTTTAATTTTTACATTTGTAACAATCATATTAATCCCCCTCTGCTATTTTTTTATACCACATATAATTATTTTAACATTATCAACAAATGTTTTTAATCTTGTTTCTACTTGGGCTCTTTCAGTTTCTGTAACAAATGTATAGTATGTACTCCCACTTCCTGACATAAAAAATCTTTTATTAGGTAATACAGCATTAAGTGTCATTTTTAACATTTTTATATCAATATTATTTTCTATTGCTTGCTCTAAAGAGTTTTCAATATTTTTTTCAATACCAACTCTATTATTTGTCTTTAAACAGCTTTCTATTTCATCAAAATTAGAATATTTTTTTTCATCTAAGTTATCAAAATTATTGTAGGCTTCCTTTGTTGAAACTCCAAATTCAGGTTTTATCAAAATCAAACCATCTTCTAAATTATTTTCAACTTCTCTTATTTTTTCACCTTTTCCACCAACTCTAGCTGTTTTATTTTTTATAAAAAATGGTACATCACTACCAATTCTCATTGAAATCTTTTCTAATTCCTCTAGTGAATATATATTTCCACTGTACTCATTTAAAACTTTTAAGAAAAAAGCGGCATTAGAACTACCTCCACCTAGTCCAGCTTCAGATGGTATATTCTTTTTTAGTAAAACTTTAATTTTTAATTCTTTAGTTTCAATATTTTCAAAAAAAACTTTATATGCTTTATATAAAATATTTCTCTCATCAGTAGGGATTTTTTTTTCTGAACATTCTATCTCTAAATCACCAGACTCATTATATATTTCTATTTCCATTTCGTCTGCTAAAGTGACAGGAACCATAATACTATCTATATCATGATACCCGTCTTCATTTTTTTCAAAAACATTTAAACCTATATTTATCTTTGCATTTGAAAAAACTTTATATTTATTCAAAAAAATCATCTTCCTTATCTAAATCTATCTCGATATCTAAACCTTTAGTTTCAATAAGTTTTACTAAATCACTAGTCTTATCTTTTGAAACATTTCCTAAAGGAACTTGCATTATTTCAAATTTAAAATATTTATTATAATATTCAATTTCCATTAACTGACCTACTTTTACTTCTGCCGAGGCTTTTACTACTTTTCCATCTAACTTTACTTTCCCGCCATCAACAACAATTTTAGCTATAGGTCTTCTTTTTATAATTCTACTAACTTTCAAAAACTTGTCTAATCTCATCTTTCTCCTTTATAATTTATACATCTTTTTTCAAATTATGTCAATTTTTTTTTAATAATTGTTATAAATTTATACTTTTTTTATTTATATATATAATATATGTATATAATATTTGATATAACTATTTTGTATAAAGAGTGAAGAAATTAAATATATCTCCTTTATATACAATTGTATTTGTAAATTGTAAAAACTTTATTTTATTATTATTCATAAGAAAAATTATTTTATCTAAATTTACTTTTTCATCATTAAAATTTATATAAATTTCTTCTCCGTGTTGTTTAATAATTTTTATTCCCAATTCATTGCCTATTATTCGTATTTTTAAATAATCTAAAAATCCTTTAGCTTCCTCTTTCATTCTTCCAAATCTATCTTCTATTTCAGATTTAAAAATTTCTAATTCTGATAGAGTTTTTATTTTCAGAGCTCTTTTATATAGTTTAATTTTTTCAATTTTGCCAACATAATCTTCTGGTAAATATCTAGGAAAATTCAATTCAACATCAATATCTATTTCTTCTTGTTTTTGATTTTCTCCTTTTATTTTGGATATTTCTTCTGTCAACATTTTCATATACAAGTTATAACCAAAAGTTTCAACAGCTCCATGTTGTTTTTCTCCTAAAATTTCTCCAACACCTCTAATTTTAGAATCTTCCATAGCTAAGTCTATTCCCATTAAATTATCAAATTCTTTTATACTTTCTTCTCTCTTTTTTGCATTTTTGGTTTTATTATCGTTCATAAGCAAATAACAATAACTTTTTCTGCTACTTCTTCCTATTCTTCCTCTAAGTTGATAAACTTGAGATAAACCCAATTTTTCAACTCCTTCAATTATCATAGTATTAGCATTTTCAATATCTATACCATTTTCTATAATAGTTGTTGCAACTAAGATATCTATATTTCCGTTTTCAAATTCATGAATATTTTTTTTAATATCATAAGGAGACATTTGTCCGTGTATATAACTAACTTTTATATAATCAGGAAGCATACTTTTTATTTCTTCTGTTTTACTTTCTATTCTTTTTACAGAATTAAAAATATAATAAGCCTGTCCTTCTCTTGAAATTTCTTTCATTAAAATTTCTTTAATTTCTTCTTTATTATTGTCTATATACATAGTTTGAATTTTTTGTCTTCCCTCTGGAGAAGTATCTATTATAGATAAATCTCTAATACCTAATAAAGACATATTTAATGTTCTTGGAATAGGAGTTGCAGTTAATGTGAGTACATCTATATCTCCCTTTATTTTTTTTAATTTCTCTTTTGCTTTGACTCCAAATTTTTGTTCCTCATCAATAATTAATAAACCTAAATCTTTAAATTTTATATCGTTAGATAAAATCCTATGAGTTCCTATTATCAAATCTACAGCTCCAGCTTTTATTTTTTTTAAACTTTCTCTTTGCTCTCTGTCTGATTTTACTCTACTTAAAATATCTATATTTATTGGATAATTTTTAAACCTTTCTGAAAATCTTTCAAAATGTTGTTCAGCTAAAACTGTTGTTGGAACTAAAAGTACAACTTGTTTATGATCCATAACAGCTTTAAATGCTGCTCTTATTGCAACTTCTGTTTTCCCATAACCAACATCTCCACAAACTAATCTATCCATAACTTTTGAAGATTCCATATCTGCTTTTACATCTTCAATTGCTTTTTTTTGAGCAGGAGTTTCTGTGTATGGGAAAGCTTCTTCAAATTCTTCTTGCCAAACTGTATCTTTAGAATAATTAAAACCATTTCCAAGATTTCTTTTAGCTTGAATTTTTATAATTTCTCTTGCAAAAATTTCTATATCTTCTGTTAATTTTAATTTTTTGTTTCTAAATCCTTTTCTTCCTAAATTATAAATCTCTGGAATAATTTCAGACATATTTATATATTTTTCAAGTCTATTTACACTTTCAATAGGAACAAATAATTTATCTTCATCAGCATATTTTATCTTCAAATAGTCTTTTCCATCTATATTTTCAATTCCTAAAAATATGCCTACCCCAAAATTTTCATGAATGACATAATCTTCTTCTCGAATTTCATCAATATTTTTTAATTTTAAATCTTTTTTTACTATTTTTTCCCTTTTTACTCTTATTCCTTTTATTTCTCTATCTGTTAAAATCAACTCTTTATCAATTTTATATCCTTCAAACAATGGATATTTTTCAAATTTTATATCATAACCTTTAAATATTTCTTTATATCTTTCAGCTTCTTCTGAATAAATTTTTATTTTTAAGCTTTCTGACAATTTCTTTACTTTATCTATTACTTCAAATTGTTTTAATTCATTTTCTGTAAAAGTTTTTATTTCAATTTCTGTTCCATTATTTATAAGCTCTATGTATTTTGATTGAATTTCATCTTCTTTTTCTTTTTTTTCTTCATTGAAAAATCTGTATATTTTATGTTCTAATATATCTTTATTTTCAAAGAAATAATCAATTTTATTTTTATTCATAGACATTAAATCAAAAAAATATTTCTTTTCATTATTATTATCTATATACAGTTCTATACTTTCTTTTTTTTCTATACTTAGTTGAGAATTTATATCAAAACATGTTATTCTATCGATTTCATCTCCAAAAAATTCTACTCTGATAGGATTTTCTTGATTAGTATTAAATATATCTAATATGTCACCTCTTATAGAATATTCATTTCTTTGGGATACCATAAATGTTTTTTGAAAACCAGCTTTTTGAAGTTTTTCTTCTAAAAATTTTAATTCTACTCTTTCTCCTAATCTCACAAATAAACTATTTACTTCTGTAAAATATTTTTCTAAAAAATATTCAATAGAAATTAATATTATATATTTTTCATCTGAATTTATAAGTTCTAGTAAATCATAGTTATACTTTTTTAATTCGTCGTTTTCATTTTCTTTTTTTATTCTTAAAACTTTACCTTTATAAATATCTTTTAACACAAAAAAATAATCATCTATATTTCTATTAGATGAACAGACATATACAATATTATTTTTTTTACTTTTCAGCCAAAAGGGTATTTCTCCTCTAAATTTCTTTTCCATATTCTCTCCTAAATTCTCTCTACTTTTAATTATAACAATTATTACAAGATATTTCTATCATTTATTTTTATATAATGATATAATTTAAATATAATTTGTAGGGGGTGCTTTATGAAAAAAATAATTTTGATATTTTTAAGTTTCCTTTGTATTTCTTGTAGTACTTTAAATCCATATGTTGATGGAAAAACAAGAACAGAATTATTAAGTAAAGGTATGGCAGAATTAATGACGGAAGATGAAAAACGTGAGTTATATTCTGGTGGTAAAGGTGTTTTTATTTTATATACTGAACCTTTTTCAGGTATTTTAGGGCAATCTATTAGAGCTGTTGCCAATAATCTTCCTCATAAGAAACAAATTGAAAAAGCTGCTAATTACATCTATCAATATCAAGATAAAATAATTGTTTCAGATAATACTTATACTATTCAAGAAGCTATTGAGTATATGGGACAAAGTGAAAACGGAAGAAAAACTCTTTTAAATTGCAGATTTTTATTTTTAAATCGTGCCAATAGAGAGAAAATAGAAAAATTGTCCAAGGAATATGGTTTTAAATATAGTTATCCTAAATTAGATAAATAAAATTTATAATAATAAAGTCTCTGACGTCCGTATTAGTTCGAAGAGCCTGTGTTCATTGAGCTCGTAGAACTCATACGGCTGTCAAGAGACTGATTTTTTATTATTTAATTTTATACTTTTTATACTTACTTACAGAGAAATTAAAAAGCAAGTATTGTAGTTTTTACTACGAACTTGCTTTTTATTATTTTTCTAATCTACCATATCAATAAATTCAAATATAGTCTTTTCATCTAAAGTATTACTTGAATCAAATGAATATGAAAATTTTCCTTTTGACCAAATTGCTAAATAATATAGTCCTTTTTCACCTTTTAAAGTTACTTTTATTCCTTTATATTCAACTTCTTTTTCATCAGAATATTCATTATAATCTCCACTTACATCTTGATTTTCTAAATTAGATTTTCTAAAGTAAATTTCATTTTTTGAATTTTCAAATAAAACTTGTATCAACTCACCTTTTATAGCTTCTATTAAAGTTCTGTCATAATCTTGAAATTTATCATTAATTTTTAACTTAAAGTTAGCTAAATTTTCAGCATCTTCCAGTTTTTCTACTTCTTCAAAAGGATTAGGTAAACCAACTTCAGCAGAATTTTCTACTTCTTGTTTGCTACCTTGTTCCAATTTTTTACCATTACAAGCTGTACAAAATATTATTGATAGTATACACAAAACTAAAGTAAATAACTTTTTCATATATCCTCCAAATTTATTTTTTATTCATATAAGCAATAATAAGAGTTACATCATTTGAAGTTACTCCACTTATTCTTGTTGCTTCTCCAATAGATAATGGTCTAACTTCATTTAAACCTGCTCTTGCAATATTTGAAATTCCTTTAATTTCATCGTAGTTTATATTTTTAGGTATATACATATTTTCTAACTTTTTAAATTTTTCTATTTGTTTATTTTCTCTTTCAATAAAAATTTCATATTTTATCATAGTTTCTATTTGATTTTTTACAAATTCATCATAATCAGATAAATTTAAAAACTCTTTTAATTTATCGTAGCTAACATCTTTTATTTTTAATATTTCTGCTGCTTTAATACCTTTTGCAAATCTTTCTTCAAGTCCTAAATTTTCTAAAAATTTATTAGCTTCATTCATACTAACAGAAATATTTTTTAAATTATTTATCTCCGTATACACATTATTAATAGAATTTTCTAAAAATTTTATTTTTTCTTCATCAATAATTCTAATTTTTTTTACTTTATCTATTAATCTCATAAAAGCATTATCATATCTTAAAGTTATTCTATATTCAGCCCTAGATGGTAATACTCTATATGGTTCAGGAGTTTTTTTATGAATTAAATCATCTATTAGTACTCCAATATATGCTTCACTTCTATCTATTATAATTGGCTCTTTAGCTTGAACTTTTCTACCAGCATTCACTCCAGCCATAAACCCTTGTGCTGCAGCCTCTTCATATCCTGATGTTCCATTTATTTGACCTGCAAAAAATAATCCTGATATTTTTTTATTTTCTAAACTTGGATATAGTTGACTAGCAGGAGCATAATCATATTCCACTGCATAACCATGTCTCATTATTTTTGCATTTTCTAAACCTTTTATTGTTCTTAATATTTTTTCTTGAACAAATGCCGGCATAGCTGTTGTAAGTCCATTAACATATATTTCATCTGAATTTTCCGACTCAAGCTCTAAAAAGATTTGATGTTTTAATTTATCTGGAAAATTTAAAACTTTTCTGTCTATTGATGGACAATGTCTAGGTCCGTGTGTATTTACCATTCCACTAACTATTGGAGAGTATTTCATCATTTCTTTTACAACTTCTATAGTTTCATCAGAAGTATAGGTAAGCCATGTTGGAACTACATTATTTTTTTCTTTTTTAGTAAATACTGAAAAATATCTTGGATGTTCTTCTCCTTTTAACTCCTCTAATTTAGAAAAATCTATAGTTTTTCTATCTATTCTTGGAGGTGTTGCAGTTTGATATCTCTCAATTTTTATTCCTAAATCTCTTAAATTATCAGATAATTTTTCAGCCGACATTTCTCCTTGTCTTCCTGCTGAATATGTTATATCTCCTATAACAATTTTTCCTTTTAAGAAAGTTCCTGTTGCTAAAACTATTGCCTTTGCCTTATAAATAATTCCTAATTTTGTTTTTAATCCTATAACTTTCTTTTCATATGATAAATTTTCAGATTTCTTTATTTCTTCAACTAAAATTTCTTCTGCACAATCTTGAAGTAAACTTATATTTTCTGTTTTTTCAAGCTTTTCTCTCATTTTTCTTCTATATTTGTATTTATCAGCTTGACCTCTAGTAATTCTTGCAGCAGGACCCTTACTTGTATTTAAATCTTTTAATTGAAGATTAAATTCATCTATATGTTTTCCCATTTCTCCACCAAGAACATCTATTTCTGTTACAAGATTACTTTTTCCTGGTCCTCCAATAGATGGATTACAAGACATCATAGAAATTGTGTCTAAGTATAAAGTCATTAAAGCCGTTTTGTTCCCAAGTCTTGCACTTGCTAATGCTGCTTCAACTCCGGCATGTCCTGCTCCTACAACTATAACATCATATTCTTTATTCATTTTATTCATCTCTCTCTTAAATCAAAATTTTACTTTCCAACACAGAAATTACTAAAAATATGGTCTAGTAAATCTTCACTTGAAATTTCTCCTGTTACTTCTGATAAAGAATCTAGAGCATCTTTAATATCAACTGCCATTAAATCCATAGGTAGCCCCATGCTTATTGTACTTAAAATATTTAAAAGTGCTTCATTTGTTTTTTCAAGAGCTGATTTATGTCTAACATTAGTAATAACTAATTTTTGAGAACTATCTTCTACATCTCCATTCATAATATAATGATAAATTTCATCTTCTAAATTATCTATTCCTAATTTTTCTAAAGCTGATACTTTTATCCATTTATTTATTTTTGGAAATTTAGATAAATCTAATTCTTTTTTTATATCAATTTTATTTAAAATTCCAATAACTTTATCTGTATTTATGATATCATAAATTTTAAAATCTTCTTCATCTAAATCTCTAGAGCTATCTATAACATACAAAATTAAATCTGCACTATTTATAAGTTCTTTTGATTTTTCTACACCTATATTTTCAACAACATCATCTGTATTTCTTATTCCAGCTGTATCAACTAATAATAAAGGTATTCCATTTATATTAATTACCTCTTCTATTATATCTCTCGTTGTTCCTGGAATGTGAGTAACTATGGCTCTTTCTTCTCTTAATAACGAATTTAATATACTTGATTTTCCTACATTAGGTTTTCCAATAATAGCAGTCTTTATTCCATCTTTTATTATCTTTCCTTTATTGTAAGATAAAATTAATTCCTTAATTTCATTAGAAGCTTTTTTTAAATTAGCAACTAAGTTTTCAGGAACAGGGTCATCTATTCCTTCCTCAGGATAATCTAAGACTACATTTATATGAGCTGCTAAATCTAAAACAGATTTTTTTATTACTCCTATCTTATCTCTCAAATCTCCTCTTAGTTGATTTAAAGATAAAGACAGAGATTTCTCTGTCTTTCCGTGTATTACATCTATTATAGCTTCTGCTTGAGTTAAATCTATTCTTCCATTTAAAAAAGCTCTTTTTGTAAATTCACCAATTTCTGCTATTCTAGCTCCATTTTTTAGAACAACTTCCAAAACTTTTTCTGTTATTAAAAAACCACCATGACAATTAATTTCAACAATATCCTCTCTAGTATAAGTATTTGGAGCTTTCATAATGCTCACCAAAACTTCATCTACTATTTGCTTATTATCAATAATATGTCCAAAATTAATTGAGTAATTTCTTAATTCATTAACTCTTTTTTCACTTTTGGGTTTAAATATTTTTTCAAGTATACTTAGAGAATCAGAACCAGACATTCTAACAATACTTATTCCACCTTCCCCTCTGGGAGTTGAAATAGCTGCAATCGTATCTAGTAACATATTTTTCTCCTATCTTTTCTTTTTTATAACTATATATCTTTTTGGATCTCTTCCTTCACTAAAAGTATCAAGATCTGGATATTTATTAACAACTTCATGAATTATTTTTCTTTCTCTAGGTGGCATTGAATTAAGTCTTATTGTTTTCCCTGTTTTAGAAACTTTTTCTGCCATTTTTCTAGCTAAAGATCTAAGTGTTTCATTTCTTTTTTCTTTAAATTTTTCTACATCTACTTCTATTTTACAATCTCTTATTAAATTATTTAAAAGATATTCAAGACTATTCAAAGTTTTACCTTTTTGACCTATAACTATTGCATTATCAGTACCAAAAAAATCTACTACGAATACCCTATCCTTAATTCTTCTTATTTTATATTTAATATCTAATTTCATATTCTTAACAAAGAAATCTACTTTTTCAGATATTTCTTTTTCGTATTCATCATTATTTTGAGTTTTTTGATTATTTTCTAATTTTTCTATTTTTTCTTTATTAATTTCTTTTTCGATTTTTTCTTTTTTTACTGCCTTATTTTCTTTAACTTCCTTTTTAGGTTTCTCATTTATTTTATCTGTAAAACTTACCTCGTAAAGACCAGGTTCTGTTCCAAAAAGTCCAAATAATTTTTTACGTGGAGCTTCTTTTTCTGTTATGTTAATATTTAAATTATCATTTTTTTCAATTCCTAATATATTTAAAGCTCTTTTAACTGCATTTTCTTTATCAATAGCTTTTATTTCTATTGTTTTTTCCATAATTAATCTCCTTTTTTCATTATGAAATATTGTTGTACTACAGCAGCGATACTTGAAGTTAACCAATAAACTTGTAATCCAGCAGGCATTTTATATGAAATAAATATCATCATCAAAGGAAATATGTACATCATTTGTTTCATTTGAGGATTTTCAGAAGTTCCCATTAATTTTTGTTGTACAAATGATATAGCTCCATTTAATATAGGTAGTATATAAAATGGATCTGGATCTGCTAGTTTCATCCATAAGAATGTAGAATCTTTTGGTATAATTCCACTTCTTAAAACACCAAATAACGCAAACAATATTGGTAATTGTATTAGTATAGGTAAACAACCACCAGCCGGATTAACCTTATTTTCTCTATATAATTCCATTGTTTTTATATTTAACATTTGCTTATCGTTTGCAAATTTTTTCTTAATTTCTTCTAATTGTGGTTGTAATTTTTTCATTGCTTTCATAGATTTATCTTGTTTTATTGTTAATGGTAATAATATTATTTTTATTATTATTGTTACCACTATTATAGACAATCCAAAATTTCCAACATATTTATCAGCTGTATTTAATAAAAAAGCTATAAAACTCTGTAATAAACCATATATATAACTCATTATTCCTCCATTTTTTTCTCTTTATTTTTTTTCTGTTTTGGCACTGGATCATAGCCTCCTTCACAAAAAGGTTGGCATCTTAAAATTCTTTTAATTCCCAAATAAACTCCATATAAAACTCCATATTCTTCTATAGCTTGATAAGTATAGCTTGAACAAGTTGGATAAAATCTACATTTTCCTGGTTTTATAGGAGATATAAATTTTTGATAAAATCTTATTATATATAAAAAAATTTTTTTCATTTCTTTTCACTTTTTATATTTAATATCTTACTTACTTTTAAAATTTTATTTAAATCTTTTTCTATATCTTGATATTTTAAATTATTAATTTCTTCACCAAATATTTTTTTTCCAACAATTATTATATCATAATTAGATGAAAATTTATCTTCATTTAATCTAACATATTCTCTAAATAATCTTTTTATTCTATTTCTACAAAATGCTTTACCTGTTTTTTTACTGGCAACAAAGCCAAATCTTGATATATTTAAATTGTTTTTATTAAAAAAAATAAGAGAGTATCTCCCAAAACATTTATTTCCATAGTTATATATATTTTGAAACTCTCTATTATTTTTTAAAGTATTCATACTTTCTCCTAAAAATTAGTTCAAGGTAAAAACCCGGTGGATTTTCACACCGGGTCGTCTTATGCAGATAATTTAGCTCTTCCTCTAATTCTTCTTCTTTTTAAAACTTTTCTTCCATTTTTAGTTGACATTCTTTCTCTGAAACCATGATCTTTTTTTCTTTTTCTTTTATTTGGTTGAAATGTTCTTTTCATTTTATAAATCACCTCCAAAAAACTACTATTATTCAGTTAAGAATTTTACAATTTATTTTGAGATTTGTCAAGTTTTTATTTGAAACAATATTAATAAGCTATATTAAGAATAATTTTTTATTTTTAATCGTATACATAAAATTTTAAATTAGATTTTTATTTTTTTAGTATGTTTTTGTCTATATGTTATATGTAATGATTATTAAAAAAAATTCATTTTTATTTTTTGTTTTATTTTTAATATTGGATAGAAAATTTTTTTGAAATTATTATTATTATTTATATACATTTATTTTTCTTTTGATTTTCTTAGCTTTGTAAATTTATAATTTTAGATTTTTATTATTATTAAAAGATATATAGAAAAATTCTTTTATTTTTATTCATATACATTTAAAAATTTGTTGAATTTTCTTTTATTTTTATTTATTTAATTTTTTAGAAATAAATTTATAGCTAAAAAGTAATAGAGTTTATTATAAAAAAAGTTAGCTCAAAAAAAAATAATAATATTATTATTAATATACATATAAATAATATAGATTTTTCAATATATTTTTTATAAATATTTTTTTTATATATTTATTTATAAGATAATAAAATTTAATAAAATATTATTGAATATATACATAACTTATGATAAAATTTTTATATAATTTTAATTTTATGGAGATAAAAATGGCAAAAGAAAAAAAAGTAGTAAATATAGATGATGATATCATAGAAGTAGAAAATTTTGAATTAAAAAAAACAGGATCATTAGGAGAAGATTTAATAAATTTTGAAAATGTTAAAGATGTAAAAATAAAAACAGAAGATGTTCCTGAAATAGAAGTACAAGAAATATATATAAGAGAAACAGGAAATTTTTTAAACTTGCAAGAAAATTTTATTAATATTCCAATAGAAATGATATATTTTCCATTTTTTACACCTCAAAAACAAAATAAAAGGGTAAACTTTAAATATACTTTTGAGGATTTAGGGGTGACAATGTATAGCACTTTAGTTCCTAAAGATAAAAAAGATAAGGTATTTCAACCCTCTATTTTTGAAGAAAAAATTTATACATTTTTAATATCTATGTATCAAGATGAAAAAAATAAAAAGATGGAAGATGGGGAAGTAGCAATAGAATTTGAAATAACAGATTTCATAGTTAATTTCTTAGGAAATAAAATGAATAGAACTTACTATACAAAAGTAGAACAAGCACTAAAAAATTTAAAAAACACTTTGTACCAGTTTGAAGTTTCAAATCACACAAAATTCGGAAAAAATAAATTTGAAGATAGCTCATTTCAACTTTTGAATTATCAAAAATTAAAAGTAGGAAAGAAAAGTTATTATAGAGTAATACTTAATAAAAATATTGTAAATAAAATAAAGAGTAAGAGATATATAAAGTACAACACAAAAAATTTATTAGAAATAATGATAAAAGATCCTATTGCTTCAAGAATTTATAGATATATAAGTAAAATTAGATATAAAGAAAGTAAAGGAGAAATAAATATAAGAACATTGGCTGCTATTATACCTTTAAAAATGGAGCAGAGAGTAGAGAAAAAAGTAAAGAATGGTATAAAAGAATATTTTTTAAGCAGAACAAAACCTGTACTTGAAAGAATATTAAAAGCTTTTGAAAGTTTGATGGAATTAGGATATCTTACAGAATATGAAGAAGAATATAGAAAAGAAGAAGAAACTTATTATATTCACTATCTTTTTAATAAAGATAGAGATGGAGATTGCCATGTTTC
The DNA here is from genome assembly GCF_900095705.1 of Fusobacterium massiliense. Classification (NCBI taxonomy): domain Bacteria; kingdom Fusobacteriati; phylum Fusobacteriota; class Fusobacteriia; order Fusobacteriales; family Fusobacteriaceae; genus Fusobacterium; species Fusobacterium massiliense. Next base: position 277,772 of record NZ_LT608326.1, read on the forward strand.
AGAATTTGTAAAAAAATCAGATAAAAAAAATGTGGTTAAAGAAGATATTGGTGGAGTTGAAGAGGAAATAGACTTAGAAGCTGAGTTTGAATATGAAGATAATATAGAATATTTAATAAATAAAGCTAAGAAAAATCCTAAAATTTCTATAAAATGGAATGCTTGGGTTGATAAAAAACTAAAAAAGATCACAGCAGAAGAAGGAGAAGAATATACAAAAAGAATTTTAAATATACTTAGCAATACAAAAATAAATATAGAAAAAGGTTTACCATTCTATATTGATGGTATCTTGAAAAATTTAAGAGGTAAGAAAAAAGCTCCAAATACAAATATGAGTATATTTGGAAATGTCGGTAAAGAAAAAGGAGCAAAAAGTAAAAATCAAATAAAACAAGCTAGAAAAAAAGGTATGGAAAAAATTTCTAATTTAAAACAAATAATGAATGAAAATGAGTTATACGGAGTGATAGACTCAAGAGAAGAAATTGATGATATGTATATGCTTGAAAATAAAAAAACAGAAGATGAAAATCTGGTAGAATTAAAAGAAAATAATGAAGCTCATAAAGAAGATATCAAAGAAGTTGAAGTTAAAAGTTTTTGTGAAGAAATTTTTGAAAAAGTTGATGATTTAACAAAACTTGAAATTGAAGATAAAGCACTAGAACTTTTTAGAAAATCAACAAATGTACAAAATAATGATTTTATTTTATCAATAAAAAATAATAATATAAAAATTTACTATAATATGATAAGTATTTTTGTAAGAGAAGTTATAAATAGAGATTATAAAGAACTTATGGAAGGATAAAAAAAGGATAAACGAGGTAAATTATGGATAATAAAAAAGAAATTGAAAGAGCAGAACTACATAGAACAATTTGGGGAATTGCAAATGCACTAAGAGGAAGTGTTGATGGTTGGGATTTTAAGCAATATGTTTTAGGAATGTTGTTTTATCGTTATATTTCTGAAAATTTAACTAACTACATTAATAAAGGTGAAATTGAAGCAGGAAATATAGATTTTGATTATGCTGATTTGAAAGATGAAGAAGCAATAATAGCTAAAGAAGATTTAATAAAAACAAAAGGTTTTTTTATTTTACCAAGTGAACTATTTATTAATATTAGAAAAAGAGCAGAAAAAGATGAAAATTTAAATGTTACCTTGCATACTATATTCACAAATATTGAAAGCTCAGCAAGTGGAACAGAAAGTGAAAGTGATTTAAAAGGTTTATTTGATGATTTAGATGTCAATAGTAATAAACTAGGTGGAACAGTAGCTAAAAGAAATGAAAACTTAGTTAATTTAATAAATGGTGTTGGAGATATGAAGTTAGGAGATTATCAGGAAAATACCATTGATGCCTTTGGAGATGCTTATGAATATTTAATGGGAATGTATGCTTCAAATGCTGGAAAAAGTGGAGGAGAATACTATACTCCACAAGAAGTTTCAGAACTTTTAACTAAACTTACTTTAGTTGGAAAAAAAGAAGTAAATAAGGTATACGACCCAGCTTGTGGTAGTGGATCTTTACTTTTAAAGTTTGCAAAAATTTTAGGAAAAGATAATGTAAGAAATGGTTTCTATGGACAAGAAATAAATATTACAACATATAATTTGTGTCGTATAAATATGTTTTTACACGATATAGATTTTGATAAATTTGACATAGCTCACGGAGATACTTTGATAGATCCAGCACATTGGGACGACGAACCATTTGAAGCAATAGTTTCTAATCCTCCTTACTCAATAAAATGGGAAGGAGATAATAGTCAAATATTAATTAATGATAGTAGATTCTCTCCAGCAGGAGTGTTAGCACCAAAATCAAAAGCAGACTTAGCATTTATTATGCATTCTCTTTCTTGGCTTGCACCTAATGGGACAGCAGCAATAGTATGTTTCCCAGGAGTAATGTATCGTAGTGGTGCAGAACAAAAAATTCGTAAGTACTTAATAGATAATAACTACATTGATTGTATTATTCAATTACCTGATAATCTATTTTATGGAACAAGTATAGCTACTTGTATTATGGTATTAAAGAAAGCAAAAACTGACAATAAAGTATTATTCATAGATGCTTCAAAAGAATTTATTAAAGTTACTAATAGCAATAAAATGACAGAAAAACATATTGATGATATTTTAGAAAAATTTACTAAGAGAGAAAATATAGAATATATTTCAAACCTTGTTGACTATGAAAAAATAGTTGAAGAAAACTATAATTTATCAGTTTCAACTTATGTAGAAAAAGAAGATACTAGTGAAAAAATAGATATAGTTGAATTAAATAAAGAAATTCAAAGAATTGTTGAAAGAGAAGAAGAATTAAGAAAAGAGATAGATAAAATTATTACTGAAATTGAAATTAGATAAGGAGTGGACTATGGATAATAAGATTAGACTTTTTGTCTCTTCTCAAGAGAATCAATATTTTGAAAGAAAAAGTGCAAGAGTAGAACCACTTGATATATTGAAACATTTAGTTGCATTTGCAAATGCAGATGGAGGCTCATTGGTAATTGGGGTAGAAGATAATGGAGAAATAACGGGATTTAATAATTCAAAAGCACATAAGATAGATGAATTTAAGAATATGACAGTTACAAAACTAAGAGATACTCCTATTTTACCTAAATATGAGATATTTGATGTAAAAAATAAAAAGGGAGAAGAAGATAAAATTTTAGTGATCTCAGTAGAACCAGCTTATGATAGAGTTATAAAATCATATGATAGCAATGTTTATTTAAGACAATTTGATAAGACAGAAAAATTAAATCATGAACAAATAACTCAATTAGAATATGATAGAGGACAGAGATATTTTGAAGATGAAGTAGTTGAAAATTCTTCAATAGAAGATATTGACTTAGAGTTAGTTGAGTCCTATAGAAAAAATATGAATTTAACGAATTCAAATTTAGAAGACATATTAAAAGCAAGAAATTTTATTAAAAAAGGACTTTTAACTAATGCTTGTGTACTTTTATTCGCAAAAGAACCCACAAAATATCTACCTCAAGCTAGATTAAAATTTGTTAGATATGATGGAACAAAAGCTGGAGTAGGAACCGAAATAAATATCATAAAAGAAATAACTTTTGATAAAGCTATTCCTAGAATAATAACAGAAGTAAAAGAATTTATAAAAACTCAGTTAAGAGAATTTCAATATCTTGATAGAAAAGATGGAAACTTTAAATTAATGCCAGAATATCCAGAATTTGCTTGGTTTGAAGGGGTAGTTAATGCTTTAACTCATAGAAATTATTCTATTAGAGGGGAATATATAAGATTTATTATGTTTGATGATAGGATAGAAATACAAAGTCCTGGAAGATTACCTAATATTGTTACCATTGAAAATATTCTAACACAGCGTTATTCTAGAAACCCAAGAATAGCTAGAGTATTGTCAGAGTTTGGTTGGGTTAAAGAAATGAATGAAGGTGTTAAGAGAATATATAGCGAAATGGAAAAATTCTTTTTGAAGAAACCAGTTTACTCAGAACCAGGTAATAATGTTTTGCTTGTTTTAGAAAATAATATATTAAATAGAAATGTTAGAATTGAAGATAATCTAAAAAAATTAATAAATAAAGATATATATATAAAATTAAATCTTATTGAAAAAGAAATAATCAAATTTTCCTTTATGAATAAAAAAATTACAACAACAGACTTGACAAAGAAATTAAATAAAAGTGGATTGACAACTCGTAAATATTTAAAGAAACTAGTTGAACTAGGTATATTGGAGTGGCATGGAACGAGTGCTAGAGATCCAAAACAATATTATACTTTAAAAAAATAAAAAGTTACAAGTAGGTTACAAGTAAGTTATAAGCTCAAAAGTTAAAGCTAGAAAAAATGGCAAGTTATATAGGAGAAAAGTTACAAGTAGGTTACAAGTAAGTTATAAGCTCAAAAGTTAAAGCTAGAAAAAATGGCAAGTTATATAGGAGAAAAGTTACAAGTAGGTTACAAGTAAGATATGGAAGAAGTAAAATTTTTATTATATTCATATTTAGAAGATGATGTAAATATATGAGTAATAGTAAAAATAATACTTTGTGGCTTACACAAAAAAGTATGGCAGAATTATTTGGAGTAACTTGAGAAAAATACGATTATTTCCAAAATGGAAACAGTCGTAAATAGAGGATTTAAAGGAGAGTTAAAAGAAGAATTAGAATATTATAATTTAGATGCCATTATTTCTGTAGATTATCGTATAAATTCCATAGATTATTTACAATAAAGCTGATAATACAAGAGAAAATATGAAGTTTTAAAAGATAAGGGTAAAATAAGTAAAAGACAAGCAATAGAAAAAGCAGAGAAAGAATATGATATATTCAATAAAACTCAAAAAATAGAATCAGATTTTGATAAGCAAATAGAAAAACTAAAAAGAGGGAAGAAATGAGTAAATTAGATGAATTGATAAAAGAGTTATGCCCTAATGGAGTGGAATATAAGGAATTAAAGGATATATGTGAAATAAAAAAGGGAGTTCAGTTAAATAAAGAGAAATTATTAGAAGAAGCTAATTATCCAGTAATAAATGGAGGAATACTACCTTCTGGATATTGGAACAACTATAATGTAAAAGAAGATACAATTACAATAAGTCAAGGAGGAGCTTCAGCTGGATATGTACAATATATATCTACTAAATTTTGGGCAGGAGCACATTGCTATTACTTAGAATTAAGAGATAAAAATATAAATTATAGATATATTTATCATTTTGTTAAAATGAAACAAGATAAATTAACTTCTTCACAAGTAGGAGCAGGGATTCCAAGTGTTGAGAAAAAAGTTCTTGAAAATTTATTAATACCTGTTCCACCATTAGAAGTTCAAGATGAGATAGTTAGAATATTGGACGAATTTACAGCCCTAACAGCAGAGCTAACAGCAGAGCTAACAGCAGAGCTAACAGCTAGAAAAAAACAATATTCTTGGTATAGAGATTATTTATTAAAATTTGAAAATAAAGTAGAAATTGTAAAATTAAAAGATATAGCTACTGAGATGTATAGAGGAAATGGAATAAAAAGAGAAGAAGTAAGAGAAACAGGAATTCCTTGTGTTCGTTATGGAGAAATTTATACAGATTATGGAATATCATTTGAGAAAACTAAATCTTATACTGATGAAAATTTAATAACAAATAAAAAATATATAGATTATGGAGATATTTTATTTGCTATAACAGGAGAAAGTGTTGAAGAAATAGGGAAGTCAACAGTATATATTGGAAAAGAAAAATGTTTGGTTGGTGGAGATATTTTAGTTATGAAACATAAGCAAGACCCAGTTTATTTATCTTATGTTTTATCAACTGAAAATGCTCAGAAGCAAAAAAGTAAAGGAAAAATAAAAAGTAAAGTAGTTCATACAAATGCAACAGATATAGGAGAAATCGAAATTCCTTTACCATCATTAGAAGTACAAAAAAGAATAGTGGAAGTTTTAGATAATTTTGAAAAAATATGTAATGACTTAAATATAGGACTTCCTGCTGAAATAGAAGCAAGACAAAAACAATATGAATTTTATAGAAATTATCTCTTGACATTTGAAGAAAAATCAAGACAAGCTATCTTAGCTTGCGAGCTTGCGCAGTAAGCAGCAAGCCCAAAATCTAATTAAAATTCTTCAATATGTTTATGGCTACGTTGAATTAGAATTAGATAAGGTTGCAAATATTACAATGGGTGTTTCTCCAAATGGAAATTCAATAACAGATACAAAAAATGAAGAAAATATAGAATTTCACCAAGGAAAAACATATTTTGGAGAAACTATGTTGTTACAATCAAACGTATATACAAATGAACCAAAAAAGTATGCTGAAAAGAATAGTATTGTTATGAGTGTGAGAGCACCAGTAGGGGATACTAATATGACAGATAGGAAAATAGCAATAGGCAGAGGTTTATGTTCTATTCTAGCAGATGAAGAAATTTCTACTACAAAATATTTGTATTACTATATACAATCAAATGTTGATAAATTAAAAGCAATGTCAAATGGTTCAACATTTGAAGCTATAAATTCAGAAAATATAAGAAAATTTGCTATTCCTTTACCACCACTAGAAGAACAACAAAGAATAGTTGATATTTTAGATAGGTTTGATAAGTTATGTAATGATATATCAGAAGGATTGCCAGCTGAGATAGAAGCAAGACAAAAACAATACGAATATTATAGAGAAAAACTATTAACTTTAAAAAAGTTGTAGTTTAATTTTCATTAAAAATTTCCTAGCAAAAAAGTTAGGAATTTTTTATTTTTTAGATAAAAAAAGTCTCTTGATGGCTGTATGAGTTCTACGAACTCAATAAACACAGGCTCTTCGAACTAATACGGACGTCAGAGACTAATAAGCATTTAAATTTATATTTTCCTATAGAATAAAAAAATATTGCAAAAAAATACAAAAAAGTATATAATTACTTAAAGAGGAGGGATGTAAGAATGAAGGTATTTATGCTGTCTTTTAAAGTAAATGGAGTAAAAAATATAGAAAAAGAGATTGAAATTAATTTTTATAATAAGACTTTAAAAAGATTTAGTCCTTGTGGTAGTAATGTAAAAGGAATATTTGGACCAAATGGAATAGGAAAAACTTCTATAATAAAAGGAATGGATATACTTAGAAAAATATCTTTAAATGATAATTATTTAACTAATGATTTCAATTTAATTATATTAGATAAAATTATTAATAAAAAAATTGAAAAAGCAAAGTTAGAATTAGAATTTTTAATTATAGATAGCAATAAAAAGAAATCTAGATATGTACATAGTATAACTGTTGCTATAACTTCCCCTAAAGAAATAAAAATATTGTTTGAAAATATAAAGAAAAAAGATCCAAACACAGATCAAATAGTAGGAGAAATTTTAATAGAAAATGGAATTATAAAAAATGATGGATTACATGAAGATGATTTGAAATCTAAAATTGCAGATATTACAAAAAATTTATTAGAAAAAAGAAGTATTATAAACATAGTGAAGCCTTCTGTTCTAAAAAGTATAGACCTAGAAAAGATTCATTATTTTTATAAAAAATTACATATAAAAATTGATAGAGAAGATAGTCATTTAGGATATGCTTTAATGGATAATCCTTTAAAAGATGAAGTACCATTTAATGATTCTGTTGGAAATTATGATATGATTATATCTAAAACTAATTTACAGATATTTGAAGAGTATTTAAAAAGAATGACTAAATTTTTAAAGATATTTAAACCAAATTTAAAAAATATAGAATATGAAAAAAAAGAAGGGAAGGAAGAATATTACATCAATATTTTATTTAAGTATGGCAACTATAAAGTAGACTATGAATTTGAAAGTATGGGTATAAAAAATCTTTTTAAACTATTTATATATTTTGGAGCTTTAAGTGAAGATGAAGTAGTAGTTATAGATGAAATAGACACAAGTATACATGATATTTATTTGAATAAATTAATTGAATTTTTTGCTGTTGACGGAAAAGGACAATTAGTTTTTACTGCACATAATATAACATTACTACAAACTTTAAAAAAATATAAACATTCAATAGATTTTATAAATGAAAATATGGAAGTTGTTTCTTGGATAAAAAATGGGAATAGTACTCCTTTTAAATCTTATAAAGATGGATATATAAAAGGTTTACCATTTAACATAAAAGAATATGACTTTTTAGAAATCTTTTCACAAGAAAGTGATGTTGAATGAGATATTTGCAGATAATTGTATTGTGTGAAGGTGAAAGTGATGCAATATATTTGGATAGAATTTTTAAAACGTTAAAAGAAAAAAATATAGGTACAAATTTAAAGTTTACCCCTATTTCTATAAAAGGAAAAACAAATTTTGAAAATAAAAAATATATTGATAAAGTAAAAAAGACAAAGTTAAAATTTCAAGGAGAAAGTCAAGTTCTTTATGTAGTTGATACTGATGATATAGATACTTCAAAAAAAGATTCAGAATTATTAGAAAAAATAGCTGAATATGTAAAAAAACAAGATTGGCATTTTGTGTTTTTTAATAGAGATATTGAAGAAGTACTAAATAAAAAGGCAAATAGAAAGAATAAAACGAATGAAGCTAGAAGCTACTCAGAAAAGAAATTTAATGAAGTTGATAAAAAAAATTTAAAAGTAAAAAATTATTTAACAAAAGGAACAAGTAATTTATTCTCAGTAATTTCAGAGAAATTAGGAATGAAAATTTAATAGATATTTAAAAAACTTTTCATATTTATATGAGAAGTTTTTTTGTGACATAAAATAAAAAATTTGTTATAATCAAATAAAAAAATGATTAAAATTTTTGGAGGGGGCAATGTCATCAGTAGATTATAATATGCTTATATCAACACTTGAAAGTACAGTTGTAACTGAATATGTAAGAGAAAATATACCTGTGTATACTTATCAAAGTGAAGCAGATTTAGAAAGAGAATTTATAAAAAATCTTCAAAATCAAGGTTATGAATATCTGATTATCCATAGTGAAAAAGAGTTAATTAAAAATTTAAAAGACAAATTGGAAAAATTAAATAATATTACTTTTTCAGAAAATGAATGGGAAAGATTTTTTAAAGAAAAAATTGCAAATAAAAATGAAAGTATTATCGAAAAGACAAGAACTATCCAAGAAGATTATATAAAAAGTTTTATAAGAGATAATGGTACCTTAGTAAATATTAGTTTAATAGACAAAAAGAATATACACAATAATTTTCTTCAAGTTATAAATCAATATGAAGAAGAAAAGGGAAATAACAACACAAGATACGATGTAAGTATTTTAGTAAATGGCTTACCTTTAATTCACATAGAGTTGAAAAGAAGAGGAGTTGCAATAAGAGAAGCTTTTAACCAAATTAATAGATATCAAAGAGATAGTTTTTGGGCAGGTAGTGGACTTTTTGAATATGTGCAAATATTTGTAATTTCTAATGGAACAAATACTAAATACTATTCTAATACAACAAGAGTAAGACATATTAAAGAGATGTCTTTTAGTAGAAGAAAAGTTAAAAAGTCTAGTAATAGTTTTGAATTTACTTCATATTGGGCTGATGCAAACAACAAAACGATAACAGATTTAGTAGACTTTACAAAAACTTTTTTTGCAAAACACACAATTTTAAATATTTTAGCAAAGTACTGTATATTTGATACAAGTGATACTTTACTAGTTATGCGTCCTTATCAAATATCAGCAACAGAAAGAATTTTAAATAAAATCCAACTTGCTAACAACTATAAATGGACAGGTAAAATTGATGCTGGAGGCTATATTTGGCATACAACTGGAAGTGGTAAAACTCTAACTTCTTTCAAAACAGCACAATTAGCATCACAGCTCGATTATGTAGATAAAGTTTTATTTGTTGTTGATAGAAAAGATTTAGATAGTCAAACACAGAAAGAATATGATAGATTTTCAAAAGGCTCAGCCAATGGAAATACTTCAACAAAAATATTAAAAGCACAATTAGAAGATAAGTATGAAAATAAAAGCAAGATAATTATAACTACTATTCAAAAGCTAGGACATTTTATCAAACAGAATAAAAATCATGAAGTTTTTAGAAAGAAAATAGTTTTAATTTTTGATGAATGTCATCGTTCACAATTTGGAGAATTACACCTTGCAATAACAAAGACTTTTAAAAACTATTTTATGTTTGGTTTCACTGGAACACCAATATTCCCAAAAAATTCAAATGGAAGTTCAAAAACTTTGTTTAAAACAACAGAGCAAACTTTTGGAGATAAATTACATACTTATACAATAGTCAATGCAATAAATGATGGTAATGTACTTCCATTTAGAATAGACTATATCAATACTATTAAGGAAAAAGAAAATATACAAGATAAAAAAGTTAATGCCATTGATATAGAAAAAGCTATGTCAGATCCAAATAGAATTAAAGAAGTTGTTTCATACATAATAGATCACTTTGAGCAAAAAACTATGAGGAATAAGCACTATGAATTAAAAGACCAAAGATTATCAGGATTTAACTCTATATTCGCAGTGAGTTCTATACCTGTGGCAAAAAAATATTATTTTGAATTTAAAAAACAACTTAAAGAGAAGAATAAAGATTTGAGAGTAGCAACAATATTTAGTTATTCAGTAAATGAAGAAGAAAATACTGATAATTTAGATGATGAAAGTTTTGACACTGAAAATTTAGATTTAAGTTCTCGTGAATTTTTAGAAGAGGCAATATCAGATTACAATAAGAAGTTTGGTGCAAATTTTGATACTTCTTCAGATGGATTTCAATTGTATTATGAAGATTTAAGTAAAAGAACTAAAAATAAGGAAATAGATATTTTAATAGTTGTAAATATGTTTTTAACTGGTTTTGATGCAACTACTCTAAATACTCTTTGGGTGGATAAAAACTTAAGAATGCACGGACTTATTCAAGCCTTTTCAAGAACAAATAGAATTTTAAATTCTATAAAAACTTTTGGTAACATAGTATGTTTTAGAGATTTACAAAATGAAACAGATGAAGCAATAGCACTTTTTGGAAATAAAGAGGCTGGAGGAATAGTACTTTTAAAAACTTATGAAGAATACTACAATGGCTATGAAGATGATAAAGGTAGAGAAAAAGAAGGATATAGCCAACTAATAGAAGAGCTTCAAGATAAATTTCCGATAGGAGAACAAATAATAGGAGAACAAAATGAGAAAGAATTTATAATTTTATTTGGAAATATCTTAAAAATAAAGAATATATTATCAGTTTTTGATAAATTTGTAGGAAATGAAATTTTATCAGAAAGGGAATACCAAGATTATCAAAGTATCTATATAGATTTGTACCAAAAAAGAAAGCCAAAGGATACTGATAAAGAAAGTATAAACGATGATATTATTTTTGAAATAGAATTAATTAAGCAGGTTGAAATTAATATTGACTATATTTTGATGAAAGTTTCTGAATACTATAAATCAAATAAAGAAGATAAAGAAATACTTGTTGATATTAAAAAAGCTATTGATTCAAGTATAGAACTTCGTAGCAAAAAAGAGTTAATAGAAGGGTTTATAGATAGAGTTAATTCTTCTAAAAATGTTACAGAGGATTTTAAAAAATTTGTGATAGAAGAAAAGGAAAAAGATTTAGAGAAAGTGATAGAAGAAGAAAAATTAAAACCAGAAGAAACTAAAAAATTTATAGACAACTCATTAAGAGACGGTGTTTTAAAAGCAACAGGAACTGATATAGATAAATTATTACCTGCTGTATCTCGTTTTGGTGGGGGAAATAGAGTTGAAAAAAAGACGGGAGTTATTGAGAAATTAAAAGGATTTTTTGATAAATATTTAGGTTTTTATGGAAATGATATTATGTAAATATTAAACTAAAAAGAATTTGACAAATATATTGAATGAAATCTATAATATGTGAAAGAGAACTATATTTTAAAAATTAAAATAAATTTAAAGGGAGATGTTTAAAATGAAAAGAGTTATTAACACAACAAATGCACCAGCTGCACTAGGACCTTATTCACAAGCTATAGAAGCAAATGGAGTTTTATATGTTTCAGGACAAATTCCTTTTGTTCCAGCAACAATGACATTGGTATCTGAAGATGTTGAAGAACAAACAAAACAATCTTTAGAAAATATAGGAGCTATCTTAAAAGAAGCAGGATATGATTTTAAAGATGTTGTAAGTGCAACAGTTTATATAAAAGATATGAATGATTTTGTAAAAATAAATGGAGTATATGATAAATACTTAGGAGAAGTAAAACCAGCAAGAGCTTGTGTTGAGGTTGCAAGATTACCAAAAGATGTTAAAGTCGAAATTGGAGTTATAGCAACAAAATAAAATTTTTATAAAAAATAAAAAAAATCAGTCTCTGACATCCTTATTAGTTTGAAGAACTCAAACGGATATCAAGAGACTTTTTTATTTATAAGGAAAGTATAAATTTAATATGAAAACTAGTCTCCGACGTCCGTATTACTCTGGAGAGCATTTTGGTGAGCTCGGAAGAGTCATACGGCTGTCAGGAGACTTTATTTATTTATGATAAAAATACAAGTTTAAAAATAAAAAAAATGTATTTAAAATTTTAGTTTAGATTAATAAATGGATTTTTAGAAAAATGACAAATATTAAAAAATATGTTAAAATATACAGTAAAAAAAAATAAATTAGGAAGTGTATTATGCAAGAAATTGAAAAAGTTAAAATCACAACTGAATTTATAAAATTAGACCAATGTTTAAAATGGTTAGCAATTGTTGGAAGTGGATCAGAGGCAAAAGAAATAATAATTAATGAAGAAGTAAAAGTTAATGGAGAAATTGAAGTAAGAAGAGGAAGAAAAATTTATCCGGGATATAAAATTGAAGTTTTTGATAGAGTTTTCGAAATAGAATAAATATAATTTTGTATTGAGGTGGAAGTTTGAAAATAAAGGATATTAGTATTTTTAATTTTAGAAATCTAGAGAATACTTTTGTAGCTTTGTCTGAAAAAATAAATGTTTTCTATGGAAAAAATGCTCAAGGTAAAACAAGTTTATTAGAAGCACTATATTATTCAGCAACTGGAATTAGTTTTAAAACAAAAAAAACTTTAGAGCTAATCCAGTATGAAAAATCTGAGTTTATAAATTCTATAACATATGAAGACTATATCTCAACTAATAAAATAGCTGTAAGATTTAAAAATATAGTTGGAGCTAAAAAAGAATTTTTTTTTAACAAGAAAAAAATAAGTCAAACAGATTTCTATGGTAGAGTTAATATTATTGCTTATATACCTGAAGATATAATTTTAGTAAATGGTTCTCCTAAAAATAGAAGAGATTTTTTCGATATTGAAATATCTCAAATAGACAGAGAATACTTAAGTAATCTAAAAAAATATGACAAACTTTTAAAGATTAGAAATAAATATTTAAAAGAGGGAAATACTAAGAAAGAAGAATACAAAATATATGAAAGTGAATTTATAAATTTTGCTGCTAGAATAATTCATACTAGAATGGAATATGTAAAAAACTTATCTAGGGTATTAAATCTACAATATAGAAAATTATTCAATTTAGAGCAAGAGTTAACTTTAAAATATGAAACTTTTACCGATGAAAAATTATTAAAAATGGATATAGAGAGTATAAAAAAAATATTTGAAAAAGAGATAGAAAGAAAAAGATTTCAAGAGGAAAAATATAGGTTTTCACTTATAGGACCTCATAAAGATGATTATAAGTTTTTATTAAATGGGTATGAAGCTAAAATATCAGCTTCACAAGGAGAAAAAAAGTCCATAATATTTTCTTTAAAATTATCTGAAATTGAGATAATTAAAAAAAATAAAAAAGAGAACCCGGTTATCATTATAGATGATATTACCTCATATTTTGATAAGGATAGAAGAAATTCTATATTAGAATTTTTTCTAAAAAATGAAATTCAAGTTTTGATAAGTTCAACTGATAAATTAGATATAGTTGCTAAAAACTTTTATATAGAAAAAGGAAAAGTTATAGAAGAATGAAAAAAATCCATTCAATTGCAGAGATAGTAAAATTTAATATACTAACAGATGATAATATAAAAAGAGTTATTTTAGCAACTAAATGGAAAGAGTTTTTTAAAGATTTATCAGAACTGAGTGAAATAGTAAATTTTAGAGAAAATATTATTTATTTAAAAACTTATGACTCGACATTGAAGCATTATATTTTTATTAATAAGAAAGTAATAATAGAGAAAATTTTAGAAAGTCTTGAAATAAAATTTGAAATAGAAGACATAAAATTTTATACAAAGTAAAAAAAGAATAGTTATGGGAGGAAAAAATGAGTTATGAAGCACAGAATATAACAGTTCTGGAGGGATTAGAAGCTGTTAGAAAAAGACCAGGAATGTATATTGGAACAACATCTGAAAGAGGGTTACACCATTTAGTTTGGGAAATAGTTGATAATTCAGTCGATGAAGCTTTAGCTGGTTATTGTGATAAAATTGAAGTAAATATTCTCCCAGACAATATAATAGAAGTTATAGATAATGGAAGAGGAATTCCAACAGATATACACCCTAAATATGGTAAATCAGCACTTGAAATTGTTTTGACAGTTTTGCATGCTGGAGGTAAGTTTGAAAACGATAACTATAAAGTTTCAGGAGGATTACACGGAGTTGGAGTATCGGTAGTTAATGCCTTATCTGAATGGACAGAAGTAGAAGTTAGAAAAGGTGGAAATGTATACTATCAAAAATACAATAGAGGAAAACCTGAAGAAGATGTAAAAATTATTTCTACTTGTGATAAAAGTTTACATGGAACAACAGTAAGATTTAAAGCAGATCATTTAATATTTGAAACTTTAATTTATAATTATTTTACTTTATCAAATAGATTAAAAGAGTTAGCATATTTAAATAAAAATTTAACAATAATACTAACAGATCTTAGAAAAGAAGAAAAGAAACAAGAAGAATATAAATTTGAAGGTGGAATTTTAGATTTCTTAAATGAAATATTAAAAGAAGATACAACAATTATAGATAAACCTTTCTATATAAGTGGTGAGCAAGATAATGTTGGAGTTGATGTAACATTTTCTTATACTACATCTCAAAACGAAGTTATTTATTCTTTTGTTAATAACATTAATACACATGAAGGTGGTACTCACGTTCAAGGTTTTAGAACAGCTTTAACTAAGGTTATAAATGATGTAGGAAAGGCACAAGGTCTTTTAAAAGAGAAAGATGGGAAATTACAAGGGAACGATATAAGAGAAGGAGTTGTTGGAATAGTTTCTACTAAGATACCTCAACCTCAATTTGAAGGTCAAACAAAAAGTAAATTAGGGAATTCAGAAGTTTCTGGTATAGTAAACTCTATAGTTTCGAGTGCTTTAAAGATATTTTTGGAAGATAATCCAAATATTTCAAAAATAATTATAGAAAAGATATTAAATTCTAAAAAAGCAAGAGAAGCAGCTCAAAAAGCAAGAGAATTAGTATTAAGAAAATCAGTATTAGAAGTTGGTTCACTTCCAGGAAAGTTAGCAGATTGTACTTCTAAAAAAGCAGATGAATGTGAAATTTTTATAGTTGAGGGAGATTCAGCAGGAGGTTCTGCAAAACAAGGAAGAGATAGATATAATCAAGCTATTTTACCTTTAAGAGGAAAAATAATAAATGTTGAAAAAGCAGGTTTACACAAATCTTTAGAAAGTTCTGAAATAAGAGCTATGGTAACAGCTTTTGGAACAAGTATAGGAGAAACTTTTGATATATCAAAATTGAGATATGGAAAAATAATTCTTATGACCGATGCCGATGTTGACGGAGCACATATAAGAACATTAATTTTGACATTCCTATATAGATATATGATAGATTTAATATATGCTGGAAATGTGTATATAGCTTGTCCTCCATTATATAAAGTAACAGCAGGAAGACAAATAGTTTATGCATACAATGATTTAGAGTTAAAAGATGTATTAGCTCAAATGAATGCAGAAAATAAAAAATATACAATACAAAGATATAAAGGATTAGGAGAAATGAATCCAGAACAATTGTGGGAAACAACAATGGATCCTGATGCAAGATTACTTCTAAAAGTTTCTATTGACAACGCAAGAGAAGCAGACATACTTTTTGATAAATTAATGGGAGATAAAGTAGAGCCAAGAAGAGAATTTATTGAAGAACATGCAGAATATGTAAAAAATATTGATATATAATAAAATATTATACTTGATTATGTAGAAGAAAAAATAAAAAATATAATATTTTATTAATGGAGGAAAATATAAATGTCAAATGTTGATAACAGATATATTGAAGAAGAATTAAAAGAATCTTACTTAGACTACTCGATGAGTGTTATAGTAAGTAGAGCTTTACCAGATGTAAGAGACGGATTAAAGCCAGTTCATAGAAGAATTTTATTCGCTATGAATGAAATGGGAATGACTAACGATAAACCATTTAAAAAATCTGCAAGAATCGTTGGAGAAGTTTTAGGTAAGTATCATCCTCATGGAGATTCGGCAGTTTATGGAACTATGGTAAGAATGGCTCAAGATTTCAACTATAGATATTTGCTTGTTGAAGGGCATGGAAACTTTGGTTCTATTGACGGAGATTCGGCAGCAGCGATGAGATATACTGAAGCTAGAATGGCTAAAATAACAAATGAGCTATTAGAAGATATAGATAAAGATACAATTGATTGGAGAAAAAACTTTGATGATTCGTTAGATGAACCTACAGTATTACCAGCAAAACTTCCAAACTTACTATTAAATGGTACAACAGGAATAGCAGTTGGAATGGCAACAAATATTCCTCCTCATAATTTGGGAGAGTTAGTTGACGGTACTTTAGCATTAATAGATAACAGAGATATTGATGTTTTAGATTTAGTTCAATACATAAAGGGACCAGATTTTCCAACAGGTGCTATTATAGATGGTAGAGCTGGAATAATAGAAGCTTACAAAACGGGTAGAGGTAAAATAAAAGTTAGAGGTAAAGTTGATATAGAAGAACAAAAGAACGGAAAAGCTAACATAATAATTAGTGAAATACCTTACCAATTAAATAAAGCTAGTCTAATTGAAAAAATAGCAAATTTAACAAAAGAAAAAAAATTAACTGAAATTTCTGACTTAAGAGATGAATCAAATAGAGAGGGTATAAGAATAGTTATAGAAGTAAAGAAAGGAGAAGAACCTGAACTTGTACTGAATAAACTATATAAATATACAGAACTTCAAACAACATTTGGAGTTATAATGTTATCTCTTGTAAATAATGTTCCTAAAATTTTAAATCTAAAAGAAATGTTAAATGAATATGTTAAACATAGATTTAATGTTATAACAAGAAGAACAATATTCGATTTAGATAAAGCTGAAAAGAGAGCACATATATTAAGAGGATATCAAATAGCTTTAGAAAATATTGATACAATAATAGAATTAATTAGAGCATCATCAGACGGTACAGTTGCAAGAGAACAATTGATTGAAAAATATCAATTCACAGATATTCAAGCTAGATCAATACTTGATATGAAATTACAAAGATTAACAGGTCTTGAAAGAGAAAAAATTGATATAGAATTTCAAGAAATTGAAAAATTGATAAAAGAATTAAGAGAAGTTCTTGAAGATGAAAATAAAGTATATGAAATAATGAAAAAAGAATTATTAGATATCAAAGAAAAATACAATGATAAAAGAAGAACGAAAATAGAAGATGAAAGAATGGAAATTCTTCCAGAAGACTTAATCAAAGATGAAGAAATAATTATAACTTACACAAATAAAGGATATATTAAGAGAATAGAAGCTAGTAAGTATAAGGCTCAAAAAAGAGGGGGAAGAGGAGTTTCTGCCCTAAATACAATAGAAGATGATTTTGCAGAAAAAATCATTTCAGCCTCAACACTTGATACTATTATGATATTTACTGACAGAGGTAAGGTATATAATATAAGAGCTTATGAAATTCCAGATTTATCAAAACAATCTCGTGGAAGATTAATAGGAAATATTATAAACTTATCTGAGGGAGAAAAAGTTAGAGATACAATAGTCATAAAAGAATTTTCAAGTGAAAAAGAAGTTGTGTTTATAACTAAAAATGGTTTAATTAAGAAAACTTCTTTAGGAGAGTTTAAAAATATAAATAGTTCAGGATTAATATCAATAAAATTAAAAGATGATGATGATATTATTTTTGCAGGGCTTATAGAAGATGTATCGAAAGAAGAAATCTTAATAGCAACTTGCAACGGATATTCTACAAGATTTTTAACAGATACTATAAGACCAACAGGAAGAAGCACACAAGGAGTTAAAGCTATAACTTTAAGAGAAGATGATGGAGTAATCTCTGCAATGCTTATTAAAAACCCTGATACAGATATTTTAACTATAACAGAAAATGGTTATGGAAAGAGAACAAGACTTGATGAATATCCTCAATACAACCGTGGTGGAAAAGGTGTTATTAATATGAAAACAACTGAAAAAACAGGAAAAGTTGTGTCAGTTGTAGAAGCTGCTGAAGATGAAGAATTGATGTGCATAACTTCAAATGGAGTGGTAATAAGAACTTCAATGTCTGAAATATCTCGTATTGGAAGAGCAACTCAAGGAGTTAGAATAATGAAAGTTGGAGAGGACGAAAAAGTTGCTGCAATAACAAAAATTAAAAAGGAAGAAGAATTTTTAGAAGATTAAAATGGAGAAGAATATGAAAAAAATTCTTATTTTATCAGACACACATTCAAATTTTAATAAAGTATTAAATATATTTGAAATTGAAAAACCAGACATAGTAATTGCAGCTGGAGATGGAATAAGAGATATAGATGAATTATCTTATGTGTACAACACCGTAAAATATTATACAGTAAAGGGGAATTGTGATTTTTTCGATAGAAATCATGAAGAAGAAAATCTTTTTGATATAGATGGAGTAAAAATTTTTCTAACTCATGGGCATTTATATAATGTAAAAAGAGAATTAGAAAGTCTTGAAATTGTTGGGAGAAGATTAAAAGCTGATATAGTAATTTATGGTCATACACATAGAGAATATATTTCTGAAAAAGAGGGATTAATTATGTTTAATCCTGGAGCAGCGGAAGATGGCAAATATGGTATTCTTATTATAGATGGTAGTAATGTAAAATTATTTCATAAACAGATCTAAAGTAACTTGGAGGAAAAATGAAAGAAGAAATTCTTAAAATTAAAGAAGAGGTACAAAAACATATAGAAGAATCTACAACTCTTCAAAGATTAGAAGAAATTAGAGTAAACTATATGGGAAAAAAAGGAATATTCACAGAAATTTCTAAAAAAATGAAAGATTTATCAAGTGAAGAAAGACCAGTTATAGGTCAAATAATTAATGAAGTTAAGACTAAAATTGTAGAATTATTAGAAGAAAAAAATAATAATTTAAACAAAAAAGCACTAGATGAAAAATTAGCTTCAGAAGTTGTAGACATCAGTTTACCTGGTAAAAAATATAATTATGGAACTCAACACCCTATAAATGAAACAACAGAACTTATGAAAAATATTTTTTCTAAGATGGGATTTGATATAGTTGACGGACCAGAAATAGAAACAGTTGAGTATAATTTTGATGCTTTAAATATACCAAAAACACACCCATCAAGAGATTTGACAGATACATTTTATATAAATGATTCTATCATTTTAAGAACTCAAACATCTCCTGTTCAAATAAGATATATGCTTGAACATGGAGCACCATTGAGAATGATATGTCCTGGAAAAGTTTATAGACCGGATTATGATATTTCTCATACTCCTATGTTTCATCAAATGGAAGGGTTAGTTATAGGAAAAGATGTATCATTTGCTGATTTAAAAGGAATTTTAACTCATTTTGTAAAAGAAGTTTTTGGAGATAGAAAAGTAAGATTCAGACCACATTTCTTCCCTTTCACAGAACCAAGTGCTGAAATGGACGTAGAATGTATGATATGTCATGGAGATGGATGTAGACTTTGTAAGGAAAGTGGTTGGATAGAAATTATGGGTTGTGGAATGGTAGACCCTGAAGTTTTAAAATATGTTGGATTAAATCCTGATGAAGTAAATGGATTTGCATTTGGAGTTGGAATAGAAAGAGTAACTATGCTTAGACATGGAATAGGAGATTTAAGAGCATTTTTTGAAAATGATATGAGATTTTTAAAACAATTTAAATAAAAAAAATTAGTCTCTTGACAGCCGCATGAGTTCTACGAGCTCAATAAACATAGGCTCTTCGAACTAATACGGACGTCAGAGACTTTATTTATAATCTATATCATTTTAAAAATTGGAGGGGAAATAAATGTTAATTTCATTAAATTGGTTAAAACAATATGTTGAAATAAAAGAAAGTATCGAGGAAGTAGCAAATGCACTTACTATGATAGGTCAGGAAGTAGAAGCTATTGAAATTCAAGGTGAAAATTTAGAAAATGTTGTAATTGGGCAAATAGTAGAATTTGACAGACACCCAAATTCTGACAGATTAACATTACTAAAAGTTAATGTTGGAGAGGGAGAACCATTACAAATTATTTGTGGAGCAACTAATCATAAATTAAATGATAAAGTTGTAGTTGCAAAAATTGGAGCTACTTTACCTGGTGATTTTAAAATTAAAAAAAGTAAAATAAGAGATGTAGAATCTTATGGAATGCTATGTTCTGAGGAAGAACTAAGTTTTGCTAAAGAAAGTGATGGAATAATAATTCTTCCAGAAGATGCACCAATAGGTAAGGAATATAGAGAATATTTAAATTTGAATGATGTTATATTTGAACTTGAAATAACTCCAAATAGACCTGATTGTTTATCACACATAGGAATAGCTAGAGAAGTAGCTGCCTATTATGATAGAAAGGTAAAATATCCTAGTATTGAAATAAATGAAACAATAGAATCAATAAACACACTTATAAAAGTAAATATTGATGATAAAGAAAGATGTAAAAGATATGTAGGAAAAATAGTTAAAAATGTTAAAGTTCAAGAATCACCAGAATGGCTAAAAAGAAGAATACAAGCAATGGGATTAAACCCTATAAATAACATTGTCGATATAACAAACTTTGTAATGTTTGAATACAATCAACCTATGCATGCTTTTGATTTTGATAAATTAAAAGGAAATATCAATGTAAGAGCTGCAAAAGAAAATGAAGAGATAACAACATTAGACGGTGTTGATAGAGTATTAAAAAATAATGAGTTAGTTATAGCTGATGAGGAAAGAGCAATAGCTATTGCAGGTATAATTGGAGGAGATGCTACAAAAATAGACAATGAAACAAAAAATATTTTTGTAGAAGTTGCATACTTTACACCAGATAATATAAGAAGAACATCAAGAGAGTTAGGAATTTTTACAGATTCTTCATACAGAAATGAAAGAGGAATGGATATTCAAAACCTTGAAACTGTTGTAGAAAGAGCTGTTTCATTAATAGCAGAAGTTGCAGGGGGAGAAATATTATCAGATACTATTGATAGATATCTTGAAAAACCTGAAAAATATGAAATTTCTTTAAATTTAGAAAAATTAAATAAATTTATAGGTAAAAATTTATCAAGTGATGAGGTAGCAAAAATACTAACAAATTTAAATATTGAAATAAAAACAATAGGAGAAGACAAGATGTTACTTACTCCACCTACTTACAGGGGTGATTTAATAAGACCAGCTGATATATACGAAGAAGTAATTAGAATGTATGGATTTGATAATATAGAAGCTAGAATGCCTGTTATGAGTATTGAGTCTGGAGAAGAAAATACTAATTTTAAGGTTTCAAGAATAATTAGAGAAATTTTAAGAGAACAAGGTTTAAATGAAGTTATAAATTATAGTTTTATACCTAAATCTGCTAAAGAATTATTTAGTTTTGAAGATGGAATTATAGAAATAAAAAATCCATTAAGTGAAGATATGGCTATTATGAGACCAAGTTTGATTTATAGTCTAGTTAACAATATAAAAGAAAATTTAAATAGAAATCAAACAGATTTAAAAATATTTGAAGTAAGTAAAACTTTTAAGAATCTAGGTTCTGCAAAAGATAGTTTAGCAACAGAAGAATTAAAAGTTGCTATAGCTCTTTCTGGTAGAGAAGATAAAAATTTATGGAATCAAATAAAAACAGACTATGATTTTTATGATTTAAAAGGGTATATAGAATATTTATTTGAAAGATTAAATATTAATAAATTTAATTTAGAAAGAGCAAAAGATGTAAATTTCCATCCAGGTGTTAGTGCTGAAATAAAAATTGGAGAAGATGTAATAGGAATTTTTGGAGAATTACATCCTACTTTAATAAATAATGTTGGAATAAAGAGAGAAAAAGTATTTTTTGCTGAAATAAATTTAACTAAGTTAATGAAATATATGAAAATAAAAGTAAATTATGAAAGTATTAGTAAATATCCAGAAGTTTTAAGAGATTTAGCTATAACTTTAGATAAAGATATCTTAGTTGGTAATATGACAAAAGATATTAAGAAGAAAGTAAATCTTGTTGAAAAAATAGATATATTTGATGTGTATTCTGGAGATAAAGTGGA